>NHJA01000024.1:0-7771 GCA_002171845.1 Candidatus Pelagibacter sp. TMED203 | reverse complement strand
TCAATATCTATATCGCCTGATATGTCTAAACTTGTACCAGTCAGTACTCCAGTAACTCCTAAAGTGCCTGATATAGTAGCATTACCAACTATATCAATTAATGTTGCTGTTAATTCTATTTCGTCTGTAGCACCAATATCTAAAACAGTAGCACTTGGTGCATGAATAAATTGTGAAGCGTCATTAAATTGTATTTTCATTGTACTGTTTAATAATAAACCAGTGTCGTGTACATGAGTTAATGAAACATCATCATTGGCACCAAATGATAGTATAGCACCATCATGTTGTAATTCTAAATCTTGTGTTAGTGTAACATCACCATCTGATCCGATTGCGATTGCGTCTGTATCTGAAGCAGAACCTATATTGCCTGCGTCAGGAATTACTATATTGCCACCAGTTGTCATTAAACCAGCACCTGTGTATGTACCACTAACATCTAAATTTGCATTTATATCAACTAGTGTAGCGTTTAATTCTATTTCGTCTGTGGCATTAATATCTAATACAGTAGCACTAGGTGCACCTATATTTTGTGAAGCGTCATTAAACTGAATTACATTTGTTGAGTTAAGTAATATTCCTGTATTGTGTACATGAGTAAGAGTAACCTCTGTATCTGCACCAAAACCTAAAACAGCTGAGTCTGAAATTAAACTTACATCATCACCAATTGTTAAATCTGTTGCAACTTTAACTGTTGTATCATCATCTAAAGTTAAAACGGTTGTTCCGTCATACTGTTTAAAAATTAAATCGTCTGAGTCAACACCAAGTTGAATAACTTGAGCACCAGCAGTGCCATCCATATCTAAAGTAAGTTGTAAAGTACCTGCGTCTTTAAATTCTATATTACCACCAGCAGCGTCTATAACAATGTCAGCAGAAGAATCTAAAGTAATATCTGTACCATCATTTGTAATTGTATCAAGAGCAATACTACCAACATTTGTAATATCAAAATCACCAAAACTTGTAGTGCCACCAACAGTTAAATTACCTGTAACTGTTAGATTATCAGCAACCGTTGTTTCACTTGTAGTATGGCCAATTGTTACAGCAATACCTGATGTTTCAGTTGCAATTTTTAAAGCACCTGTTTTGTTTGCGATTAAAGAGTTTGTACCATCGTGATAGATTTCTAAATCATCACCAGTACCAAATAATCCTTTTGCACTATCAGCAAAAGATTGACTACTTCCTGTAAGTACACTAAATTTATTTGCTGTAAATTGAAAGTCATCAGCGCCTGCGATTTGAATATCTATCTGGTCGTCTGTATCAGCAGCGATTGTAGTATCAGCGTCAGCGTCTAAAACTAATGCAACACCATTTAAATCTACTAAGTTTTGAACAATTGCCTGTCCAAGATAATGTATGTAAGCAGTATCCGTAGCAGCAGGAGCTGCTGTGAATGTAATTTGTGTACCACCAGCTGCAAGATTATATGCAACTTTTGGTTCCTGTAATACACCACCAACAGATACTATAATTGCTGTTTCATCAGCAACAGCAAAATCTAATGTAAAAGTTACTGTACTTCCATCAGTAGAAAGTGTCTGTTTTGCGTGAAATCCGTTTACTGGTTCTCTTCCGATATATGCCATGTTTTANCTCATTATCCTTTTATTATATTTATGATACTTTTTTAAGCGTCATCTCTCGCTTTTCGATTTTTATAATCACTTCTTGCGACAACTAGTGCCACGAAGTCTGCTTGATTACTTGGAATAGNNTCNGTAAATGAATCATCATTCATNAACTTANNTGTCCATTCNNTTTGNANNCNTTTCCAACAGTTNTTAANTTTACCATCNANTGCTNCTTGNATCCAAGNATCNANACCNGCATTGTCNGNATCGTTGTATAAATCATTAGACAGAATCTTTTGTTGNNNATCTGTTAATGTTATTGTTTTAGTGTGATTAGCCATGTGTTACCTCCTTTAAGGTTAATTGTTTCGTTAACATACTAAATGCCCTGAAAACTGTGTTTCGTCTGCTACTAATAAATCTGAACCTGATGGNATANAANCTNNAATACTTGCTGTNTCACTTGCATCCATATCTGCCAACACAATTATATTTTTAGTCATATACTGTACTGTAGCATCAAAACCACCAGTAGATTGTACAAAGTAATAAGTTTTATTTGAGGTAGTAATTTTTCCTTGTATGTAATTCATATCAGTATCAATGTCTCTAAGATAAAAAGATGCTTGTAGTTGATATTTACCTGTAACTGGAGCTGTAAAAGTATTACTAGCACAATCCCCATTTTGGTCAAATCTTTCTGTAGCTAANNCTATAGTTGCNTCAGANNNNCCACTAANAGTTTGANTACCTTGTCCTTGTCTATTTAATTGAAAAGCTGGTTGTAGTGGTTTGGTTATTGCACCTATTTCATTTATTTTCATCGCTTCAACTAAAGTACCGCCAGTGCCTTGAGCAATACTCATTTTTATTTGTCCATAAGCGTCGCCAGAGCCCTCTAAAAATTCTATACCAGAGTTTTGACTTCCACCAGAAAATCCATAGACAGCACCCATAACATTACCATCAGCACCATTTTGTCCACCAAGATATATACTTCCTTGAGTTGCGCCACTATTTGCACCACCTAATAGTAAAGTAGCGTCATTTGCATGAGCTGTTCCCATAGCAGTAGCAGTTGTTGCTGTATCGTGAAATCCAATTTGAACATCTGCACCAACAGTTGCACCAGCTGGTAATAATCCTATTTGTTCATTTCCAGCGTCAACAAATAAAGCATGAGTATTACCATTTGATTCTACTCGGAAGTCTATGTCTTGAGATGCGTCATTGAAAACAGTTGCTACTATGTCCATACCCATTCTCTCTCTAAGAGTTCCATCATCCATTACATTTATTACAAAAGCACCATCTTCTGAACCATCACTAACGTCAGATGTTCTTGTAATTAGCTGTGAATAAACCACATCTTGTGAATTATCGTTTCTACCTTCAAAATCTATTTGTCCAGTTACATCATCATCTGCTGGTGAACTGGTATTTCTATACATTCTTAAATTTGGACCAGCATTTGCATCAGCATCAGTTGATATTAATGTAAGTGTGTCTGTATTGTCAGCAGTGGTAATTGTCATACCAGCAGAGGATGTAATCGCACCATCAACTTGTAGTGTAGAAGCCATATCAACAGCACCGTCTATGTCAACAACATCTAAATTGGTTGTGCCGTCAATATCTACATCACCCGAAATATCTAAATTTGTAAATACAGATGTACCTACAGCAGTTATTTTATCGTTAAATGTTGCTGCCCCAGCAGCAGACATATCTAAAGTTAATGCTGTGATAGTTGCACCACCGTCATTACCTCTTAATAGCATATCACCATCTGAAACGCTTGAATGAATTTCAAGATTATTACTTGATTGAATAAATTGACCAAATGCAGTTCCGCCATCTTTTAGTATAACATCACCGCCATCAGCGTCTAAAATAATATCACCAGCAACATCAATTGTTAAATCACCTGAACTTAAATCTATTTCTGTGCCATCAATTGTAATATTGTCAACCACAACTCCAGCGTTTGATGTGGTAACACCTGTAACACCAAGAGTTCCAGATACAGTAGCATTACCTACTACTTCGATTAATGTAGCAGTTAATTCTATCTCGTCTGTGGCAGCAATATCTAATACTGTTGCACTTGCACCTTGAATAAATTGAGAGGCGTCATTGAACATTAATTTGTTTGTAGAGTTTAATGTTAATCCAGCACCATCTGTATGAGTTAATATTGTATCTTGGTCATTACCAAACTGAATTGTGCCGCTGTCTGCCAAGAATAAATCTGACCATTCTAATGAAGCAGAACCTAATGCCTGTCCATCAGCACTTGAAGGAGTGTTCGCACTTAAAGTTGTAAATGATAAAACGCCAGAACCATTTGTTGTTAATGCCTGACCACTTGAACCGTCTGCATTTGGGAAAACTAATGTGTATGCTGTTGATACATTTCCAACAGATAAACCAACATAGTTTGAACCATTGTCTGTATCTTCAAAAATTCTGATTACGCCAGGACCTGTAGCACCATTTTCGATACCTACAAACCCACCATCGTTAATATCTAATAATGTTCTTCCATCATATTGTTGAAACTTAATATCTTTTGCGTCAACCATTGGTTTAATGATTGTATCACCAGAACTATTAGAAAAAGAAAAGTGTTCGACACCTGCGATTTTAAAATCTATTCTATCATCTGTATCAGCAGTAATAGATGTATCAGCGTCAGCGTCTAAAACTAATTCAACACCATTTAAATCTACAGCAGCTGAGAAATCTTTTAATTTAGAAGATGATATTGCTTCATCAGCGATTGAGTTTTCTATTATTTTTGATAATGCCATCTTTTTTTGTCCTTATTACTACTATTTATACAACTATCCCAAGGCAGCTGCAATTGCAACTGAAAAACTAAGTGTTGCCTGACTTGCGGAAGTTACTAATGTTCCTGTTTCGTTTGGTAATGTTAATGTTCTATCTGCTGTTGGATCTACCACTGTTAGTGTAGTTTCGTGTGCGTCAGCAGTTGCCCCCTCAAATACAATACTTGAGTCTGTTAAATTTAATGCTGTTGCAGTTAAATTTGTAATTGTTGGTGTATTAATTGTAGGACTTGTTAAAGTCTTATTTGTCAAAGTCTGTGTTCCTGTGAGTGTTGCAACCGTACTATCAATTGCTACTGTAATTGTATTACTTGAACCAGTTGTATCAATACCAGTACCACCAGCAATAGTCAATGTTTCACTATCTAAATCAATTGCAATAGTACCACTATCACTTGTAACGTCTAAATCTTGAGCAGTTATAGTTGCGTCAACATATGCTTTGATTGATTGTTGCGAAGCTAATTTTGTTGCACTATCAGAAGCCATATTATCTTCATCAAGAAATGCTGTACCTGAAATAGCAGTATTGAAAACACCACTTGTAATAGTTGGTGAAGTTAAAGTTTTGTTTGTTAGTGTTTCAGTACCATCTACTGTCGCAACAGTACCAGATAAGTTTGGTAGTGTAATCGTTCTATCAGCAGTTGGGTCTGTTACTTGTAAAGTTGTTTCGTGGGCGTCATCTGTAGCACCTTCAAATACAATTTTTGTTTCGAATATAGAAGTACCTGCTTTTAAAGCAGCAATTTCTGTATTCATCGCTACAACAGCTTCTACTATATCAGTTGATGAAGCAATTGTGCCAGTTGCACTTAATAAATCTGCTATATCACCTACATCACCTGCCGTTGAATTGTAGGTCGTTCTAAAAGTTTCTAGTGTATCTGATACTGCTACGGATCTATCTGCCATATTAATATTTATCCTATCCTAATGCAAGAACTTTTGCAAAGTGTGAGCCTTTCGTTGCGAATTGAGCGGTTGTTATTGCTGTCATATCAGCGTTTGGTATTGTAATTACATTATCTTGTGTTGGGTCTTGAGCATTTAAAGTTACTTCGTGTGCGTCAGCAGTTGAACCTTCAATAATTATACCGTTTGCCCCAATATTTAATCCACTAATTGTTGAAGTTCCTAAAGAGAACGAATCAATTGTTGGACTTGTAAAAGTTTTGTTTGTTAAAGTTTGTGTTCCTGTTTTTGTTACAACATTTGAAGTTGTTGCGAATGTTACTGTATTACTTGAAGCACTAGTTCCTATTTCTGTACCACCAGAGAAAGTTAATGTTTCACTATCTAAATCTATACTTTGTGCTGTACCACTATCGGGTGCAATATCTAAATCTTGAGCAGTTGTCTGATTATCAACATATGCCTTAAAACTTTGTTGTGTAACTGCTTTTGTTGCACTATTACTTGCCATATCATCTTCATCTAATATAGCAGTTCCTGAAACAGCAGTATTTAAAACTGGACTAGTTAATGTAGGACTTGTCAATGTTTTATTTGTCATTGTTTGAGCACCTTCAATTAACATAACTGTACCATCATGGTTAGGTAAAGTAAATGTTCTATCAGCAGTTGGATCAGTTACAGCAAGAGTTGTTTCAAAACTATCCTCTGTAGCACCTTCAAATATAATAGACCCACCACTAAAAACATGATTGTCAGTTGATATAGTTGTTAAATCAGGATTTAATAATACAACAGCCTCAACAACATCGGTTGCAGCCGCAATAATACCACTAGTTCCTTGTAGAACTGATATGTCTCCTATATCTTCAGCAGTACCATTAAATTCAAATCTAAATTTATTTAATGTATCGCCTGCTGCTATACTTCTATCTGCCATTTGTCATACCTATAATTAAATTTTTTATTTCTCTCATTTCGTTTTTTAATTCATTAACATCTCTAATTACTTGTCTTACTTCATCATCTTTTACTTTTTGTTTAGTTTTTCTTGCCATGTATCTAGCATAAGCGTCTGAATCTGTATTGATAATTGCTTGAGATTTTAAGTCTCTTACTAAATGTTGATGTCCTTGCACTTTAACAGTATCACTCATATGATTAAACTGCCAAAGCAATTCCTCTTAAATCTTTAATTTTTGGAGGATAAGAACTAACTGTTCCTTTTAAAACAAGTTTAATTTGAAATGATGTAAATGGCGCAAGACTACTAACACTATATTGATGTTCTTTGAAACTGCCATCGTCAGTTGGTGTAACAGCCTTATCAGGAGAACCATCGGTATTAAATGGTGTCCACACTAAGTCTTTCATATCTCTAGCGTCATCAGCATTTGATACACGGAAATAAGCTTCTACTTCAGACGTTGAAGGAACATCAGCAGATATACGAACATCAATAGAAGTAGCTTCATTTGCTAATGAAATTGCCCTTGTAATATATTTCGCAGACGAACTACCTCCACTTTTTGCCGTATCAGCAACAAAGTCTGGTGTAGTTCCTGATACAGGATTATATAAGTGATTTCTTATTAAGTGAGCACTTAATCTACTTGTATCAATAATTGGCGAAATATTATCATCACCTGTTTGTGTTTTAATTTTTAAAGACATTGATAAAGATTTACTACCTGACATTTCGTTTGTTTCATTTATTTGAGAGGCAACAATTCTTGGTGCCGTCATATAATAATCTTCATTTAAATCTACTGCAACTTGTTTTGAAGCAGTTACTAAACTAAATTCTGTTTCACTACCCTCTAAAGTTTTACCAGTAGTTGTTCTTAATGTAGCAGAAAGTTCTGTGCCTGGTGGTTGAATAACACCAGCAATAGGTTTAATAACATCATACATCATATTTCTTGTAACGGTTACAGTTTCTCCACCAACATCTCCTGTTGCGTCAGCAGCGTCAGAATTTTGTGCTGTTACTTGATAACTATGCATTTTAATATTTTTAATTGTTGTATATGTACCATTAATATTTGTAGAAGCAATACCGTTATATGTTCCTGAAGCAACACCAGCAATTGTTACATTATTTGATGTACTATGCATACCGTGATTTCTATGATTTATTGTTATATCAGCAGAACCACTTGTTGTTGTAATAGGATTTAATCCTAATAATTTTGTAGGCACAACATCATTTACAAGAACCACAGTTCCTTCAGTATTTTCTGTAAACTTACAACGATTAATTTTAAATTTAACATCTTCATTTTGTTCAGATGTCCATGTTGAAGCATTTTGTGATTTAAACATACTTCCAAGATACGGTTGATTAGAAATTAATCTTGAACCATCTAAAGTTGTTTGTCCTAATCTTGAAGTGTACATTGTATAATC
>NHJA01000023.1:0-11314 GCA_002171845.1 Candidatus Pelagibacter sp. TMED203 | reverse complement strand
TATGTTTATTAGTTTCGGTTGTATGGAGTCAACAACCAATCATAAGGGTGAAACAATTAGGTCAATATAAAACACCCGAATTTTGGTGGAGAGACAAAGTAACCCACAACTTATCAACATATTTAGCTGATGATACAAATAACCCAGCGTTTAAAAATAACAACTTTGATGCTTGGAGGGATAGTGTTTTGACTATGGAGGTGACCTTAGATGATAATGGTGCCGATATATCAACGTTTAGATTAGATTTTATTTTTGATAACGATTTAATCACGTGGAATCACGCCGATACAAAAGTTCTTAAAGGTTCTCATTTATCTGCGGCTACGGAGGGGGATAGCACACTTGGGGCGGATTACTCATATGAAGTTGTTCATTACTCAAACGTTGGCTATGTTGATTCCTTACAAAATGATGATTCCGAAATATCTGAGACTAACAACCGTTATGATTGGCTCAGAATAACAGCGGTCTCACATAATGTGAATGATTTTGAATTTGGTGGTGGGGATGGAGTTCAAAAACAATTATTGAAGTTACACTTTAAAATTAATGATGTGGTGGATAATTTTCAACCCCAATCTTTTAGGGTGGCGACTTTGTTTAGTGGTAACTCAGGTTATTACACATATGTATCGGATGATTATCTATTGGATTATAAAGTTTATATTGATGGTAATTGGGGTACTGAATCAACTTATAATGGGGGCGCAAGAGGAGATATAACTTTACATCCTAAACTACTTGATGTAGAGGGATATTTAAGATATGTAGCTAGAAATGGAACTAATAATGATAAAACTTATCCCTATTGGAAGGTTAAATTTGAGCTAGACCAAAGTAATCCAAATAATTATGCNAATTGGTATAATATTGAGGGAGTCGATAANACAGCAAANAACGTTGATGAGGACAATTCTGATGATGTCATCGGTGATAACAGTTCGACTTTTTATTATAATAAAAAAGGGACAACGCAAGAACAAGCATTACCAAATGAAGGATTCTTAGGTATATCTTATTATGATTCAACTTATACTGATGATAGGGGTTATTTCAATATTGAATTACCACGAAATAATTATTATAGGATGTCATTCTGGCCTCCTGATGCTGCGGATGATATTGAGACTCACACACAATTAGAGTTAGANAGATATGCCATAACAAATATAAATGATGCTATAGCTTCTTTCAATTTTCAATCNAANAAATTTTATTCGGTTGTTGGAGTNGANACTTTGAACGCGGTTGGATATTTAATAGGAGATGTCGATGGTGATGATTTATTTCAGTTAAATGACACATATTTTTTATGGGCTTACGTCTCTCAGATTTTCGATAATTACACTCACAAAAATGGTAACTCTTATGAAAATTGGGCTACAATTGATACTTTAAAAGAAAATGGTAACTGGTTGAATTATCAATGGTATGAGTCACTTGGAAATCAAAAATATGAGTTTACGGTTTTCAAAGATACATCATTGAATCAGGAAAACGCGACATTAAATTTTGGTAAAATAGAGGTNACCAATCCTTTAATGAATACNATACAAACTGGTTTAGATACCATAGCTGTGACTATTGGAGCNGGTTCATCNACTTATGGAAATGATGCCAATCCAGATTATACATTAGATAGTTTGTCTTACTTTTTTACAGGTGATATAAATGTAACTGGTACTAAAGTTCAGGAAAATGGAGGGGATGGATACATAGACATAAATGGTTCAACTTTTTATAGATGGGGTGGTGGTAACGCACCAAATACTTGGTTAGCAAGAATGTTAGTAAATCAGGCGGATGTCTCATTAAGTTTTCCACCTGATTCAACGGTTAGAGTACAATCAGGTGACCAAATTGAAGTTCCATTAACAATCACACCGAACAATGTTAATGTGGCTGGTTTTGAGTTTGAGATTGAATATAAAGTTGATGAGTTAGAGTTTATAGATATGAAAACCGATGTTTTGCCAGGACCTTGGATGACTTATGTAAACGTTCACGAACCTATCGATGGTTGGCAAAGGGTATCATTTGGAGGATTAGATTACTCACCTGGAAATGCACCAGAGACTTATTGGATTGATGAAGAGATGGTTGGTTTAAAATTAATTTTTAAAGCTGATTTTCCTGACGCCGAATGGACTGAGGCACCAATAAAATTTGTTGGAAAACACGCAGCTGGTAATCCAAGCGGAAAGGATTTATTAGTAGATAGAATAGATGGAAAGGTGATGGTTTGGAATAAGTTTTGGGCATTTGGTGGTGGTCAGCCAGATGACGCTGATTTAACATACAATTGGCCAAATCCATTTACCAATAATACAATTTTTCAATTTTATTTGGGTAAAAAAGAAAAAGTTAAATTATACATTTTAAATTCTATGGGACAATATAAAGGAACATTACTAAATGAAGAGATTGGTGAGGGAATACATACTTTTTCATTCACTAACGAACCAACGGTATTTTTACCAGAAGTCTCTAATTATGAAAATCATATGAAATTAGAGCCAGGTGTTTATATTTTTGTATTACAAACTGAGAGTAGAATCAAATCTAATAANTTTACGGTGATTAAATAATGGACGAATTACAATTTTTATTAGCATTATTATTTGGATTGCCAATATTTTTTTACACAATAAAATTAATAGTATGGATAGGAGAGAAGTTAGAAAAATGAAAAAAATAATTTTTACTTTTTTATTAATGTCTGTATTATACGGACAAGCAAATAGTTTATTAACTTTACCACCAACGGCTCAAATTTCTTCATTGGGTAATGTCGATTTACCTTATATGAATCCTGCTAGATATGGGATGATGAAAGATAATTTAAGTTTCAGTAGGGTAAATTGGATGAGTAACATAACTGATGATATGTTTTATACGCATTTTTCCGTAAAAAGAAAAATGATAAAATTTAGTATGTTAACATTTAATTATGGAGAACAACTTGAAACAAATAGTAATGGCGTTGTAATTGGTGATTTTACACCTGCCAGTTCAATATGGGGTTTCAGTTACAATGGTGTGATTAAAGGGTATAATTATGGTTTAAAAGCAAAACTGATTTCTCATAGTTTATTTAGTCAAAAAACATTAGGCACTGCTTTTGATATATCGACTTACATACCTAAAGTTTATAAGGATTTGGACATAGACGTAGCTATAAGAAACTTTGGATTCGCACCAACATTTAATAATTACAAAACAAAATTACCTACCAGTTTGAATCTGGCGTTATCCTATCCGTACAAAGATTTTATGTTTTATGAACAACATAATTTTTTTAAAAAAAATCATACCTTTGGGATGGGAATCCTTTACAAATATGATACCAATGATAATACTAAAATATTTGGAAAAATGGGATATTTTTCGGACAAAAAACATAATTTAAAATATCCGACTTTTGGAATAGATTTAAAATACGAGCAGTATTTTATAGGAATAAGTTATATTTATGGAGACAGGACGTTACCTTTGGGTGACACATTTAGATTAACTATAAACTTGGAGTTTTAACATGAAAGATTGTGATTGTATGTGCTGTGGCGATAGTTGTAACTGTAATTGTTGTTAAGGAGAAATTAAAATGGCAAAGAAAAAAGTAGTCGATGCAGAAGCTGCAGTCGAGGAGCTTAAAAATAAAAAGTTTGGATTATCAATTCAAAATATTATAGCGTTAGTGACCGTATTATCAACAGGCATAGCAGGTTGGTATAGTTTTACAGGTCGTATCGATGGTTTAGAAGAAATTGTCACAGGTTTTGCTGAGGCAAGCGATATAGAGTTGGTGACAAATAAACTTGATAAGTATGATGAGGATTTCAAATATCTTCGTGAAAAAGTTGATGGTATGAAAGCACCTAAAGTAAAATCTTACGATGGTGATATTATCAAACTAAAAAACGAAATTGATAAACTTAAGGGTGAGATTGCTAAATTAGAAAAATTATTGAAAGACCCACTATCAGACTTTAGATAATGATAAAATTATTATTATTTTTAAATTTATTTCTACTAGAGCCAGTTGTAATTGATATAAAAGTTAGAGGTATGGTTTGTAGTTTCTGCGCACAAGGAATTGAAAAAAANATATCAAAGTTGAAGATGGTTAAAAATGTTGATGTGAATTTAAAAAAAGGATTTGTAAGCATTATGGTAAAGGATGGGGAAAGCATTGATATGAATGAAATAGAACAGATTATCAAAGACGCAGGTTACAAAGTATTAAAATGATTAGGAGTAAATAATGAAAAAAGAAACAAAATTTTGGATTGCATTATCTATTGTTTTAGGTATAGCGATAAGTAGTCAATTATTAGGTCAGGATGTATATGATACACCAGAAGAAGTTGATAAAGCTATACAAACACAAGAACAACGAGACAAAAGAGCTGATAGAGAAATTATCAGACAAGAGTTNGTNAGAAACCAAATGATAGTNAATCAAGAGTTTAAACGATTTGAGGAACGTCACAAAAAACTACATAAAAAAGATAAAAGTTTATCAAACAGTAGATTGGTGATTTCGTATGTCCTCATTGGAGCTGCTGGTTATTATTTAGGTTATATAGCTAGTAGAGAGGATATGAAAAAAGGAAAAAAAGCAAGGATGATTGGTAAAAAAGCAAAAGATGATTGGAAAAAAATATGATAAAATTATTATTACCGTTATTGTTAGTATTTTTGGGCTGTTCGGCATCGGTTTCAACTGAACAATATNTTGGTGAATTCGAAAAACAAAAATCATTAGATGAAATAGAAATCACTAAGGTCGATGGACTGAAACTTTATGATTTGAATTTTGGTAAGGAGTTGGAGAAACAATATCCTGAGTTAGCTGACAAAAGAGTTTCAATGGGATTAGTTCAGGAATTACAAAATGTCNTATCTTATATTGGAAGATTCAATTTAATTGAGGCTGAAAGAGATATGCAGTTGTTAATTATGAACGACCTAAAGGCTAATNACGCTAAGATTACGAAGGCAAAATACTCAGCGACTGTTAGTATTTATGATTTCGCAATAAATTTAAAAGAGGAAATCAAAGGTGGAAAAATCGAAACCATCAATGAGACGATAGTTGGTATTCAGGTCAAACTCATTAACAACGAAAATACTCAATATGTTGTTGGTAGTGGGCAAGGACGTGCATCAACCATCGGTACAGGTTTTCTAAAAAATCCCAATATGGATTGGAACCAAAGCTCTCTAAGTTCAGCATCAAATAAAGCTATGGAGACAGCCGTGGTCAATGTTATCAAAGCTATTGACAGAAGAGGTTGGTAGTATGGATGTTGTGGAGGTTATTAGGTTTTATACTATTTTTTAACGTAGTCTCTGCGCAATCCTTTTTTTA
The DNA here is from genome assembly GCA_002171845.1 of Candidatus Pelagibacter sp. TMED203. Lineage (GTDB taxonomy): Bacteria > Pseudomonadota > Alphaproteobacteria > Pelagibacterales > Pelagibacteraceae > Pelagilacustribacter. Next base: position 5,937 of record NHJA01000023.1, on the reverse strand, counting down.
TTCTTACATAGACCCTTGCGAACAAACCATAATAAATAGCACNTTTGATGTNAACGCCTCTCAGCAGGGATTTCANGTCACATACTATAATAAGACTAAATTTTTTACTTTAGAGGAGGTTTTGAATGGTGATTTAGAAGCTTGGGCACAAAATGTTTACAAAGATTTTGAAGATTTATTTCCTTGCGCAGTAAAAGTGGCTGAGGAAATATTATCATCGGTTATAGCAGAGAATGTTAGCGAACAATTCAGTAAAGAAGAGGATATATCAACTGAACCTCAACAAATAAACTACGCTATTCGTTCTACAACCAAAGATAATAAAAATTGGATTACATCTTTCAATAGTGTTTATACTGCTGAAAGTTTTGATGGGAGTCGTAGACACGACGGAAACTTTAACTTTACAAATGATTGGAGAAAGGGTTCATTGACCTATGGGCAAGGTTTTAACCTCAAAGCCAAAAAACAAAACGTTGTGCTAAATGGAAGCGGACTAACATATAAGACATTTGAGGGTTGGGATTGGTTAATCTCAACTTCATATGCAAAATCATTACAAAAGAAAAATGCTGAGGCTTTTGTATTCACCGCTACTTATGGAAAGGTCAGTAATAATAATTTCGGTAATGTTACTATGGTTTATGGTCAAAGATTTCCTTTTGAGGTTATTGGTGGTAATAAAATAACTATTTCAAATTATATGGCTTATACTTTGATGCGATATTATGAGGGTAATAATTTAGGAGATAGATATTTATTACTGAAAAGTCCGTTAATTTTCTTTCCAACAATTTCAGTTGATTGGAAATTAGGACAAGCGTTCACCTTTAATTTAGGTTTATCAATGGGATATAATACTGTGGTTAATGATTATGGTGAAAGAAATAAAAGCTTTAGTTTAATGTTTGGAACTTATTTTTAGGAGAAAATAATGAAAAAATATCTATTATTATTGTTGTTGAGTGGATTATTCTCTCAGAATTTACCACNACCANTTATCGTTGGGCAGGATGTTAGTTATCCCACNTTGAAAATATCAAACTTTGTAAAAATTAATGAAAAGGTTGGTATAGAAGATGATAGGGTTAAATTAGGTATAAGACAACTAATGGANGAAGCGTTCTCTAATTCAAGATANGTTTTGGTTGACGATGATAACGCCGATTTTGTCGCATCAGCTGAATTNGTGTATGTTGGACAACCCAATCAAGCTTTCAGCATATTAGGTATATTCAATAGAAGAAACACCAACACTCAGGTCAATATAGAGATTTCTATGATTGATAATAAAAATAATAAAACAGAGACTTATCGTGGGCAAGGGGAGACAAAAACAAAGATTACGGCCACAGGTTTTCAAATATCAGACGATATACCATTCAACAGAACTGAATTTGGTGGTTCTGTTAGAAAAGCAATAGATAATGCTATGGGAGATATTAATTAATGCCGAATAGAGCAGCAAAATCACGAAAGCAAAACAGAGCAAAATTAAATAAAAAATGGGCAAAAGAGGGAAGAACCGCTAATCAACATAAAAAGTGGTTGGCTAAAAAGAAATGATTAAACTCAAAAATTTATTGACAGAACTTGATGGTACGGTTTGGATAGATAATCAAACTTATCCAGCCCATACTAAAACCGCCTTACAATGGATGAGACAACAATACATACCTCTCACACCAAAAGCGGTCGAAAGGGCTGTTGGTAAAAAGATACCTGTCAGGAGTTTTCACATTACGAGTCCTGACCATCTACACAGAATGAAGGGTGTTTTGGCTAGTAAAAAATCATTATCAACATTTACGATGACTAACGCTGAGGAAAAACTAGCAAAGGGTGGTGGTATACAAACCAAAGGTGGTATAATATTTTATCTTGAAGGACATCTATTAGCACAAAGAACGATTGATTTTGATACGGTGCCTGATAAACAAGGTCGTAGATGGGTTGATTCATATAATGTATTTGGTGATAGACAGACCTGGCCTATTTTAGTTAAAAAAGCTAAACTTGGTTGGGATGAAATAGAACGTAAAATTTATGATATTGAAAAAGCCGCCGAGAAGTTGTGGTTAAAAGATGGTGAATTGGAGTACAACGAATACAAAGCACTAGCAAAAAAAGAACAAGGCCCTCTTATAGCAAAGATGATAAAAGATTATATTGATTTGGCTAATACGGCGTTGAAGGGATATAGGAGACAATTTATTGATAATCTGATATCACCACCAAAGAAAAGAACAATTGGTTGGTGGAATGAGATATTGGTTTACGATGTAAAGATAATTGATATGTTTGTGTTGAATAGAGTCATAGGTGACCCTAAGAAAAATATAATGAATCATACAAGAGCTGAAATTGAGAAATTGGCTTCCCAAGCAAAAGGCAGTAATCCAATTACGATTGGAACACCAGCACAATACAGAAAATGGTTCACAAAACGAAAAGGTAAGATTGTAAAATGATAAAACATTTGAAGGAAAATGGGATGGGATATTGGGAACATTGGTTCAGAGCTATGAAGTGTAGTTTAGCATTGTTTGTTCACGCGTGGTATCCTGATGTGTTAGAGGATTATGCAAGTAAGGAGTTATCTAAATGAAAAGAGAGACGATATTAAGTATATTATTAAATGTTGCTTTTGTGTTATGTGTTTTTGGAATAAGGTATTTTTATGTAAAGAAAGAATATAATTTTCTAAAAGACGATAGTCAAAGGCAGGAAACATTAATTGAGAACAATGAATTAACCATTGATACTTTAAAAACAGAGGTGGCGAAACTCAATAAATACAATGTTAAATTAATCAATCAAATCCAAAAAATTAAGGAAGAAAATTTTGAAAGGATAAGATGGGAAAAAGAATATGAACAAAGGTTAAAAAATCTTATTGAGGAGCTCGAGGCAATGAGATTTGACTTTGAAACATCTCAATCCAATGTTGTACCATTTCAAAAAGAGTTTGGTGAAGAAAATAGTTATCTNAGAATATTTGGTAGAAGCGGTATACGCATAAAAGATAATAAGGTTATCAGTAGTGAAACCATAGCAGACTTTGATGGAACCATAGAATTAGGAGCGCCAGAAATACAACAAATAGATGAGTATGAGTATCAGGCCACATATCCAAATAAACAATTTTATGGATTAAAACTAAGGGGTGCTGCTAGTAAGGTGTTGTCAATAAAACCACCTCGCAATCAAATTTCATTCGGCCCTATGATTGGTGTCACCTATAATCAGGTCACAGGCTTAACAGAACCAATATGGGGGTTCGGTATCACCTACAATCTAGTAAAGTTAATAGATTGGAGATAGAGGAGAAAAAAAATGTTTGAAGCATATGCGGAGTATGGCGCCTTGGGAGTTATTGTTGCTCTCTTTATAGGACTGATTCAGTTCCTAAGAGGTTCATTGATGGGAAAGCTTAGAGAGGTTGAGGAGATATGCATTAAACTTATTGACCGATGGAATCGTAGCGATGAGGTGCGAGATAGACGTTATGAACAACTAATAGAACAAATCAACAGAATTACGGATGACTTNAATTATCTAAAAGGAAAGCAGGATAAAAGCTAACTTTTTTTTGTGTTTAAGAAATTTTTTTTATATATATACATAATGGGATATTGAAGTAAAACCCCCCATTGTCGTTCCGCCAATGAGGGTAGCCTTTTCTTCCTTACATCAATGACCCATAGAGTCGGTAAATTAATAAAGGTTTGGATGTTATGGAATTAATCAANCANATAAAAAACATAATCAAAAACATCGGTGAGNTAATCATAATAGCCACAAAATGGATTGTTTTAATTGGTAAGGGAATCTTTGATGTTCCGATGCCAAAGCAAAGAATCGAAGTGGAGGACGATATGTTGGAGCCCGATGATATGATGGATGAGATAGATGATTTCCAAATATCAAAAGCCTTGAATCCAAAGCTACACGATTTGAAGAGGAGCAAGGACGAGGTTTGGGGTATGAACATCCCTTATGTCAAAGAGTTGGAGGACAAAAAAGATGAGTGATGAAAGACAAATGGAGTTATTTAAAATGGATGAAAAGATGAGTGAACAATATACGATAGTGAAGAATTACGGATACGATCCCGATAAGTGGCCTGGACAATCGAAGTATCCTGAGGTCATCGGACACATCACAGCAAGTGAGTTGGAGGAATTAAGAATCAAAAGGGAAGAGATTGAGAAAATTCCTTACACAGGAGGACACTTGGGGTAGATGCCAGACGACATAAATGGTTTGAGGCTTGNGNTNACATCAAAGCCCACCGAACCATACATCGATGATAAGGAAGCGGTTAAATTTGATATAAGGATTGTGGATTGGTTTCGCAAAAAAGCTTTCAGCGGAGATAGAATGGGGGTGTTGGGTGGTGGTAGGACTAAGAACGTAAGGGGTATTGAGGANTTTGTAATCAATGGTCAAACGTTTCAATGGTGTGATTATCATAGGTGTTATGAGACTATAATTGAGCATTCATTGAAGATTCATAACGAAGGGGATGTGATACCCATAATAGAATTAACGACATTGGAATGGGAAGTGAATGAGTGGAACAAAATCACAATCAAAAGACCTGAATCGGCATTTGGTATTTATGATATTTAGAACACAGATATTTAGAACACAATGGAGAGAAAAATGATTAGCGAAAAAGAGGAGGCTAGGATTCGTAGCGAAGCGATGCTGATGTTTGAACGAAACAGAGGAAATGAATATATATTGCAAAGGATTTTTAAACGATTCATCAGATGTCTGAAAAATTAAGGAGAATAATTATGTATCAAAGGGGGATGTTTCTCAAGCTATGGTTTGGAATGGCTCCGTTTTGGGGGATGATTGTCACGATATTGACAGCATTGATATTGTTGTTGAGCGGGTGTTCCACAGCGCCCGAACCGATTGTTCTGAACCCCGTGACCATTGTGGACGCCGATGGCGTATCCCACACCTTTTCCTTTGGACTTAAATTAAATGATGATAATTGGTGCGAAATACACCAACAATACGAATATGTGGAGGTCAAAACTATTATCAAACCCACCCAATAATGTATATAAAAAGTCTCACGTCTTTCGACAGACGATAGTTGACACTTTCTCCACAATCCTCCACTCTAACCCACCAAAACCCACCTTTTGACACAAATTTAATAATAAAATCAATAACTTTCCTGTAGTATGCCCTAAATTATATGTAGTGTGTTCATCGAGCGCGGAAAATTTTTTGCCAGACAAATTGACATACTGTTGCGTATCAAATCCTAGCACATTTTACCTATGACAAATTGTCATATTGGCTAGGAATCCCCCACCAACCAGCTTAAACGCTGAATTATTTATAGCTTTTTTTCCCAAAATCACAATAAATGGCTTGACTTATTGACTTAATTGTTGTATATTAGTACATTGGATACCCTAGCCTTAACGCATTTTATCATAATTACTACTATAATTTACGACATTTTGGGCTAAAAGTCAAGCTTTTTTTTGAAAAAGGCGCGCCGCAGGGCCGCACAAATGAATAAAAATAGCGGTTTTTTTGAAAAAAAATGAAAAAAAGGCTTGACAAGCATACCATTTTATCCTTATATTTAGGTATGAGAAATGAGATAAATAACAAAGGAATAGAAAATGGCTAAATATATGACCGACGCAGAGGTGGAACAGATGGAAAATGCGTTAAACGAACACTTCGGCGGTGAGGCTGAGAGTATGGCTAGGGAACAGGCTATGGCTGATATGATGTTAGAGGGTGATGAATTTGATTATCAGGAGTTGAGCGATTACACAAATTTGGTAACCGACGTAGTGCCTGAGGCTTTATAATGACCTACGAAGAATATATGAAATTATTAGAAGAGGGTGATGAGAGGGTGAGAGAGATGGGAAGACAGGCTAGAGAAGCGGC
>NHJA01000022.1:0-8699 GCA_002171845.1 Candidatus Pelagibacter sp. TMED203 | reverse complement strand
TTGCATTGTTAATAATTTCTTTAGCCACTCTTTCAATAAGTTATTATTTATCAAGAAGATTAACAGCTCCTATTAAAAATGTAGAAAATATATCATATAAATATTCTAAAGGTGATTTTTCATCTAGATTAAATGAGTTTAGTGTTGTAGAATTTAATAATTTAGCAAAATCACTAAATAAGATGGCTTCAGAATTAGATAAACTAGAAGGCATTAGAAAAGAATTTGTTTCTAATGTATCTCATGAATTGAAAACACCAATAACATCAATTAAAGGTTATATTGAAATTTTAGAAGATATGATAAAAGATAAGAGTCAAAGAAAATATCTTAAAATCATGAATACAAATTCTGATCGTTTAAATAATATTATAGATGATTTATTGATTTTATCTAGAATTGAGAATGTTGATAATGCAAAAGGTTTAAAATTTAAATTAGCACCTTTATCTAATGTAATTGATTCAGTTGTTTCAGAGTGTGCAGCTCTTATTGATTCAAAAGAAATAGAGATATTTGTAAATTGTTCAAATGATATTTTGATTAACCAGAATTCAATGATGATGCACCAAGCCTTATCAAATTTATTGAATAATTCAATAAAATATAGTCAAGATAAAAGTAAAATTTATTTTATAGTTGAAGATACAGATAGCTATACATCAATCGAAGTGAAAGATGAGGGTATTGGTATAAATCCTAAACATTTTGAAAGGCTATTTGAGCGATTTTACAGAGTAGATGAAAGTAGAAGTAGAGATATAGGTGGTACTGGGCTTGGGCTGGCTATAGTTAAGCATATTATATTACTTCACAATGGAACAATAGATGTTCAAAGCAAAGAAGGATATGGAACTTCGTTTATTATAAAAATCCAGAAACTAACATAAACCTAACATTTTACTAATCTATTACACATACTAAAATCCTAATTTTAGTAAGAAAGATTTTATAATTTTTAAGATAGCTATTAAAATTAGGAGACTGCGTGCTAAGGTATTTTTTAAGCGTAATAATTTTCATTTCACTAAATATTGCATCTACAATAAGAGGGCAAATTGTAGATGATAATGGTGTACCTTTACAAAATGCTTCAGTTTTTTTGATTGGTACTGATCAAGGTACTTACACGGATATAGATGGTTATTTTATACTAACAAACATATCTGAAGGTTCATATAGTATACAAGTTAATTATTTAGGATTTAAAAGTTATTTATCTGATCAAATTGAAATTTATGATGGAGAGATTAGTACTTATAATGTATTTATGGAGCCAGATATTATTCAAGGGCAGACTATTTCTATTAAAGGTGAACTTAATAAAGAAAGTACATCAACAATAATTCAAGATAGAAAAAAATCTACTGTGGTTGAAGATGCTATCAGCAGTGAAGAAATATCAAAAACAGGTGATAATAATGTAGCTGATGCAGTTAAACGAATATCAGGTGTATCTGTCACAGATGGTAAGTTTGCAGTAGTTAGAGGTTTATCTACCAGATATACCAACACAATCCTAAACAGTGCGCCCATACCTAGTCCTGAAGCAGATAAAAAAGTACTTCCTTTAGATGTTGTTCCAACTTCTTTGCTTGAATCTATTGCAGCTTCCAAAACTTATACTCCTGATATGCCAGGCTCTTTTGCTGGAGGAAATATTAATATTAAAACAAAAGCTTATCCTGATTCGCGAATATTTAATTTTAAATTTTCTAGTAACTATAAAGATAAGCTTAATAGAGACAATTATTATTTAAAAAATGATTCATTTTTTGGGTTTGATAATAATNAAANAGATTTACCAAGTATAATACCAGATAATTCAGTGATTGAAAGTGGTACGACTTATTATCCAGATTCTTTATTAACAAATGAAAATTATTCAAATCTAGATAAACAGTTAGTTTGGCTGGGACAATTAGGTGAGTATGGTAAATCTTTAGATGGTAATATGAATTTAGTTAAAACAAATCCAGGTCAACCTATATCTTTAGGTTTAACCTATGGAAATAAGCATAATCCTAATTCAAATTTTGAATGGGGTTATTTTTCTAATCTATCATTTTCTAATGGTTATAGAACAAAAGAAAACATAAGAACAGAATATAGTTTTTCTGAACAAAATGGAACAAGTTCAATAGATTCTTTTTTTGATAATAATCAATCTTCATATAATACTAATTTAGGTTTAAATGTAAGTACAGGTTTTTCTTATAATGAATCACATAAAGTAAGGTATGAGTATTTATACTCACACACCTCTTATGATCAATCAAGATTTTCTTNTGGGTTTGCAGATAATTTAGATTCTGCATTTTTTGTAAAACAATCCTATCAAGAAAAAACAATTGAAAATAATAATTTTAGTGGTACACATATATTTTTAGAAAAATTTAATTTGAACAACACTTTAGTTTGGTCGTATTCTGATGGAAAATCNGATAACTATGAACCAGATACAAGGTCTTATTATTTAAATTTAGAAACTGGACAACTGTATGATGGTGGTGGTTCTAAAAAGTGTGCTTACAGAGACTTTTCATCTGGATATGATAAAAATAATAATTTTGATTTAGATAATACATTGTTTCTTCCCAATTTTTTCAATAACACAGATGATATTAAAGTCAAATTTGGATTAAGAAATCAAACCAAGAGCAGAGAATTTAAAAAGCGCTCATTTTCGATAACAAAAAGTGGAATTTCATATAATGAATTAGATGGTCCTTACGGTTCAATTCTAGATTTTGATACTACCTCGGATGATTTAGCTCTTATTGACCATTTTTTTGAAGAAGAAAATTATGCATCTTATGATTTTGTAAATAAAGAATTTGCTGAAAATATAGATAATCAATNAGAGTGCGAAAATTTTGGATATTATTGGCACCCATTTCAAGGTTGTCAAGCTTTGAAACATGGTTTGATTATGCAAGATGAAACATCTAATAATGCAAATAATGCTTATAATGCTGAAGAAAAAATTGATGCATACTACGGAATGATAGATGTTAACTTACCATCTTTATATAATATTTTAGATGTAAAATTAATTACCGGACTTAGACATGAAAGGTATAATCTTTTTATGTCAGTATATAATCCTGTTACTGGAGATCTTGCTGAGACGGTTGTTGGAGGTCAAACAATTGAGGCAAATACTGATGAAAAAATTAATTTACCTTCATTAACTCTTATCCTAAGTAAAAATGAAAAACAAAAATTAAATTTATCATNTTCCAAAACTGTTAATAGGCCAGAATTTAGAGAATTAGCTCCTATAGCATATCAAGAATTTTATGGGGGTAATGTAGCATTGGGCTATCCTGGACTTTTAAATGCTGAAATAATTAATTATGATTGCAGGTATGAATGGTTTTTTGGTGGTAATGAGTTATTATCTTTAGGTTATTTTTATAAAGATTTTNNAAATCCAATAGAAGCAGCATTGATTTCTACNCCAGATCTTGTCTATAAGACATTTCAAAATGCAAAATCTGCATTTACACGAGGTTTAGAAGTTGAATTTAGAAAATTGATTCCNATAATTCCAATTTCAAAAGGGGTTATTAATTTTTCAATGAATGCTACTTTTTCAGAGTCAAAGGTTNCAGAAAGAGATNNTATTATTCTTTATAATGGAACAACTTATCCAAATTCTTCTTTTTCATCAGATGGTGATGAAAGGGGTTTAGTGGGTCATTCTGAAACATTGTTAAATACTACTTTAGATGCCCAACTTTCTAATGGTTATTCNGCATCTCTTTCATATAACTNTTTTTCTGAAAGATTAAACAGCTTTTCTGTTGGNGCNCTAGGCAATGAATATGAATTTCCATTTCATTCATTAAACTTTACAGCTAGCAAAAAAATAAATAATCTGAAATTATCATTTAAAATGAAAAATATATTAAAATCAAAAATTCAATATGGNCATATTNNTGATCAAGGTAATNGATTATANACATCAAGCTATGATCCTGGATATTCAATCAGCTTTTCACTTTCATATGCATTAAAATAATATGTCTAACTAATTCATTCTTCTATGAATTAGCTATCAATGAGAAAGGGGAGGAAACTCNCCTTTTTTCTAATCAAATCATAACATATATCAAACTAAAATAAAATATTTTCATAACAATTTTCTAATTATAGGTGGATATAATANANNGTNTAAAAAANGAGGTTAATACCTTTTTTTAATAATTACTAANTATAATAAAAGGAAATAAAATGAAAAAGATAATGATAATTATGGGTTTAATTTCATCACTATTTGCTATAGAGCATTGTGGTGCAATTGAATCTGATGAGACATGGTCTGCTGCAGATGAACATCTGCTTACATGTCAGACATTTGTTAAAGATGGAGTAACTTTAACTATCGAAGCTGGTACAACTGTTAAAAGTTTATCAGATGATGGTGCTGGTTTAGCTCCTGCTCTTGTGATAGAACAAGGTGGTAAGATTATGGCTGAAGGTACAGCTGATTCGCCTATTACATTTAGATCTAATCTAGAAGAAGAAGACATGGTTGATTTAAGAGGTAATTGGGGTGGTTTAATCCTTAATGGTTATGCTCCGATTTCTTCTGGAACAAACTTTGTTGAAGGATTAGAAGGTGTACCATATGGTGGTCTCAATCCAGATGATAACTCTGGTGTTTTAAAATATGTTAGAGTATGGCACGGTGGTAGATCTATCGGTCAAGACAATGAAATTAATGGTATTACACTTGCTGGTGTAGGTAGAGGTACTTCTGTATCTTACTGCGAAGTAGCTTGGAATCTAGATGATGGTTTTGAGATGTTTGGTGGTACTGTTGATTTACATCATTGTTCAGTATATAATGTAGGTGATGATTCATTTGATACAGATGAAGGTTATCAAGGTCGTGGACAGTTTTTATATGTTCACAAAAACTCTGATAGTGATCGTTGTATGGAAATGGACAATCAAACAAATGGTGACTTAGATAGTCANCCAAGATCACATCCTCAATTTTCTAATATGACTTGTNNNGGTGGTAACGCTAGTAGTGATATGGCTAAATTAAGAGAAGGAACAGGTGGTGATCATAGAAACTTAATTTTAGTTGATGGTGCTGGTGATGGTATTGAAAATGAAGATAATGGTTCTGAGCTTGTAACTCAAGANTTAGGNGCAGGAACATATCCAGACTTTTTATACATTTCTTCTAACACATTAATGCATAATGTTGCAAATCCATGGAAAGATACTACAGATGATTTAGGATTTACAAATCAATCAGGTGATCCAGGATTATATGATGATGGTATAATGTTAGATGTAACACCTAATGCTGATGGTCCAGCATATGATGCTGTTGATACAGTAATTGCTGATGGATGGTTTGTACAAACAGATTATAAAGGTGCATTTGCAGCTGATGATAACTGGCTTGATGGCTGGTCATGGGCTTCTGGATCATTTGATAACTCTGTTTCGTATCCAGTAGTATTAAATGAATTCTTAGCTTCAAGTGAACTATGTTGTGGTGAAGATGAAATTGGCTCAAATGAAGATTTTATTGAATTGTATAATTCAAGTGATTCTGATTTAGATATTTCTGGATGGGGATTTAATGATACTTCAGGAGAGATTGCTTCTATTGCACCTCAAGGTACTATTATAGCAGCAGGTGGATATTTAGTAGTTTATTTTGCTGGTGAAGCTGATGCTTGGCCAANGGTTGATGCAAAATTATCATCTGATGGAGAAGTTATTTATATAGCAGATGCTAATGGTAATACAGTTATAGACTTTGCTTTTGGACCACAAATGGAAGATGTGTCAATGTCTTGGAATGGTACTGATTATGTTGCTGANTATTGNCCATCTCCTGGTGCAGANAATGAATTTTGCGGACCTTGTTTAGATGGTGATGTTTCTGGCGATGGTCTATTAAATGTTTTAGATGTTGTTAATATGGTTCAAGCAATTGTTAATCAAGCTACTGATACTCTNTCTTGTGGAGATNTTAGTGGTGATGNTATTATTAATGTTATTGATGTAGTTCAATTAGTACAAATCATAGTTANCTCAAGAGTTAATGATGCTACTAGTGCTACATTAAATATAAAATCTAATAATGTATCAATTGATGCAAACGGTTATATTGGTGGAGTTCAAATGACATTATTTCATGGAAATAATTTTTCATTAGATTTAACTGATAAAGCCTATGTAGCTGATTATAATACGCAAGGAAATGAAACTATATTAGTAATTGTTGCACCAGAAAGTGATGAATTATTTACTTTTAATGGTGATTTTGAGATTTNAGAATACATTGTTGCAAATTCTAATTCTGAAGTAAATACAACAATTTCTGAAATGACATTTAATCTTAGTAATGCATTTCCAAATCCATTTAACCCTACNACAAGCTTNNCATTAACAATTCCTANTGATGGGTATGTTAATGTTTCAATTTACAATCTAGTAGGTCAGCAAATTGATCAGCTTGTAAGTGGTAACATGGAAAGTGGTATTTATAATTTGAATTGGAATGCCTCAAATCTAACAAGTGGTATGTATTTAGTTAGAGCTGANTTTTCTGGTTCAATAGTAACTCAAAAGTTAATGTTNCTNAAGTAATTACAGCTTGGTATNCTGTTTATCCTCCTTAACATGTAAGCGATATACCTAATGNNAAAAAAGGGACTCTTTATGNGTCCCTTTTTTNNTTAGTTAAACTTTTTAATCTAACAATAAACAACTCAATATCTAATTATAATCAAACAAAANNATNATAATANTTCATCTATCAAAAATAAGGAAGAATATGATAAAATTAATTTTTTTAGCAACATTATTTTTTGTTTCTTGCGATGAAGCTGGAAACGAAGCTGTAGCTGGTTGTTTAGATCANACAGCTTGTAACTACAATGAAAATGCAACTGTTGATAATGGTAATTGTGTTTATCCAGAGTCAAACTTTGATTGTGAAGGTAATTGTNNTGTNGNTATTGATTGTAATAATGAATGTGGTGGTACAGCAGAATTAGATGAATGCGGAGTATGTGCTGGAAGTGGTATTCCTGAAGGTGAGTGTGATTGCGATGGTAATACATATGATTGTAATGGAGACTGTGGAGGAAGCGCATTAATAGATTATTGTGGAATTTGTATGGGTTCTTGTGAAGAAGGTTTACCAGATTCATGTGATGAATTAGATTGTTTTGGTCAATGCTATGGGGATGCATCTGTAGATGATTGTGGTATTTGTGGTGGAGATAGTTCTAGTTGTTCAGAGGGTGATATATTTTATTTAGGATCATTTAATGATAATGTTTTAGAAATATTGTATAGTAGTAGTTATGATATTGCAGGTTTTCAATTTGGAATTTCAGGTGCTGATTTAATAGCTGGTTCNGGAGGTGATGCTGAATTATATGGNTTTTCTATAACAGTAGGAAATATAGNATTAGGATTTTCTTTTGATGGTAGTGTTATACCTTCTGGTGAAGGGGTATTAACTAATTTAGAAATTAATATCCAAAATGATGTCTCTGAGATATGTATAACTGATTTGTTTGTATCAAGTATTGATGCTNAATTACCTTTTCAAACAGGTGATTGTTTACCAATATCTAGATAATTAAGGTAAAATTTATGTATAAGATAATTTCTATTATTATAATTACATTTTTTTATATGAGTTGTGAGTTAGATAACTCAACAGAGATTATGGGTTGTACTGATAATTTAGCATGTAATTATAATTCAAATGCTACCACTGATAATGGTACATGTGTTTATCCAGAAGGAACATGTGATTGTAATAATTTACCCTTAGAGGGGTATTGTGATTGTAATGGTTCTCTACCAGATCAAGATGGTGAATGTGAAGCAGGAAGCGAAGATTTATGTATTGGAAACGAATGTTTTGTTATTAATGAGTTTTTAGCTTCAAGTGAATTTTGTTGTGATGATGAAAATTTAGGTCTTTATGGTGAAGATTTTGCTGAATTTTATAATAAAGGTGATAATTCTATTGATATCAGTGGCTGGGGTTTTGGTGATAATCCAGAAGATATATCTGCAATTGCACCTGTAGATACCATCATAGAACCAGGTGAATATTTAATTGTTTGGTTTACAGGTGAAGGAGATGGTTTAGCTGAAAATTGGCCTCAATCAAGTGATAAATTATCATCTGATGGAGAGACTATTTATGTTGAAGATGCTGAATCTAACATTATAATTAATTATGACTTTCCTGCCCAAACACAAGATGTTTCTCAGGCATGTTTTCCTGATGGAACTCAGAACTGGTTATTTGACTCAACACCAACACCAGGTGCTACCAATGGTAGTAATCCGTGATATATAAACTTTTTTTAATTATTTTTTTATCAAATTTATATTTTTCTTTAGATATATTAAAACCAACTAAATCCAACATCATTGATTGTCATGAGCCCTCTGATTTAGCATTTGATTCATCAAACTCTACCTTTTATTGTGTAAGCGATGAGGGTGCTATTTATCATTTTGATAAAAATTTGAATTTGATTAAAAAGTTTCAAACTGACCTAAGAGATTTAGAGAGTATTTATATTGATAAGGAAAATATCTATATAATAGATGAAAGAACAAGGTATATAGTAACCATAAATAAAGAAGATTTTACTGAAAAAAATAGACGGTTAATTAATTATTTAGGA
>NHJA01000021.1:0-8108 GCA_002171845.1 Candidatus Pelagibacter sp. TMED203 | reverse complement strand
TCGAACCAGTAGTAGGCTTCTTAACAAGATACGGATATGTAGAGTTAACAAACACTGCATCTTCACTTGGTAACGCGGCTGACTACGTAGGTCTAGTAGGTGTGAACTCAACTAACTTAAAATTCAAGTAAGCAACAGCTTATTTTATTTTTCAGAAAAAGGCGGCTTTTTGTCGCCTTTTTTTGTGACTATTAAATAGAGTATGCCCAAAACAAAAACCTTAGTTGTACCAACACACAACGGATTGCCAACCACACAGTACAACGAATACAATGTAGTGGCTTTGAAAGAAATAATAGGCAAAAGAGAAATAAAAACAGCAATTGATATTGGCGGTTGGTGGGGACCATGGACAATAAACATGGCACCTATAGCAAAAAATATTATATGTTTTGAAGCAAATCCAGAACTACAACCACTCTTAGAACAAAATACAAAAGAATATAAAAACGTTAAAATTTATAACCAGGCATTGTCAAGCCATGACTCGTCTGTGTTAATGTCAGCTGAATCACATTCAGGCACTTACGGAGTTAGAACTAAAGGCAATGTTATAAATGCAAAACCATTAGATTTTTATAATTTTGAAGATGTTGATGTTATAAAAATTGATGTTGAAGGGCATGAACATAGTGTTTTGCTTGGAGCCAAGCAGACAATATTAGAAAACAAACCGTTGATACAAATAGAAATATTTAGAAAAGCAAGATTTGCCACGTATAAAATACTAGAAGAATTTGGTATGCACAGAATATATAAAAGATTTCCAGATCAAATTTGGAGTTTTTAAAAAAATATAGTATAATACAGCATGGAATATTGTTTTCATCATGTACCAAAAACAGCCGGAAGTTCATTACAGCTAAGATTAGCTCACAGAGAACACATAGGACAATTACCTAAAGGATCAACTCTTGTTGTGTATCCTATGTATAATGAAATGTCATTTTACAGAGTAAGTGAAGATCCTGCTTTTGACTCTACACAACCAATTAAAGAAGCATTCCTTAGAACACATAAAAATTCNAACAGCAACGGCAAAGCTTCTATCGTGTGTGGACATTATACAAATATCACACAACCAGGACAGCATTTTTTATGGTTAAGAGAACCGTTGGCAAGAGATATAAGTCATTTCAATTATGATTATAAATTTGATAATCATTTAGCTGATGATTTTGCAACACATTTGTCAATGATGTCAGGAAATTTTTTAGTATTATGGTTATATGGAAAATATTTAGGCAAACACGATTCAGTNACTATGGAACAAAGNTATAAAANAGTTGTTGAAACATTAAAAAATAAAAAAGTAACTGTGTTTGACTCAGACAAATTTGAAGATTCTTGGGAAAAAATTTGTAAAATTCTAAAACTTGATCCTGAACCTAGATTACAATCTAATCGTAGTGGCAAAGATTATAAAAAAATACAAGATATAAAAGATTGTTCAGATAAATTTAAAACTTGGCACAGAAGTTATAACAGCTACGATTATCTTTTATATGAACAATTCTGTACATAGATAAAGAATTTTTTTCACCTTCATAAGATTCATAGACCAAATAAGACAATTTTATTGTTGTGTATACCTTCTAAATAATTCGTTATTCATTATGAATAACATGAACAAAAAAGGAGGATCCATTATGGACATTCTTAATAAAGTAAAAGGCTGGGCCAAGTCTCTATCAGAGGTTGGTGTAGGTCTTATCGCCCTGGGCATTGTACTCGAAGTACTGTTTAAAGGACAGAACATTCCGTTCTGGCCGAACATTCAAGTGATCGAGAACATCACAGGAATTGTGAAATCATTTTCAGCTGAAGGCTTAACAGGCCTAGTTGCAGTATACATCTTGTACTGTATCTACCAGAAGAAATAGTCACATAGTACACGGGGCGGTGTAGGTTCTTACATCGCCCACACAAATCATTTAAATACATCATGCAAAGACTTTTTTCAAATGGTTGTTCTTTTAATCAATGGAGAACAGTACCACCACACGCTGTAAGAACTAGTGTTGGCGAACAAGTGGCCAGACACTANAAAATGCATTGTACAAATATATCTGCTGGAGGTAAAGGNAACGACAGAATTGTAAGTACNACTATAAATTATTTTCTTCATAAACCAGAAAGAATGAAAGATACCTTTGCTTTAATACAATGGTCAAGTGCGGCCAGAATGGATTATCCANNTAAAGTTAACAAACCTGAAGACGAAATGGAAGGATATGACATACANTATANGGCAATTAATATGTACAAAAAAGGTGACCATGGACAAGATGTTTTTAAAAATTTTGCAAAATTACACTTGCCTAATTTTTTAATACAAAGATATTATCAAGCAGTAATTAATTTACAAAACTTTTTTAAAGTACACAATATAAATTATCTTATGTACAATGGACTTGAAAATGAGTACACATCAGGTTCACAAGAACACAAAAGATTATACAAATATATTGATACTGATAGATTTTACAAATTTGGAGATGCTAGGTTTGTGCATAGAAACTGGTGCATAAAGCGTGACTATATTTTAGCCAATGATGGCCATGCAACTNTAAAAGGTGTNAGACATTATTCAGAATNCCTAGTAAAACACATTGATANAAATAATTTTTTANAAAAAAACANNCATTTTATAAAATACAAAGATTAAAATTACCAAATTCAAATAAATACTGACAGTTCAAACGTGCCCATCGTTATATTGNTGGGACTTATGCGGAATAACCACCGCGTACCCAGGAGAACTGGGATTGGGCTCCATAAAGGAGAAAACAAATGGGACGACCGATCAAGAAAACAAAAATGGCTCAAACAACCGACGCTTTTGGCGGCGACTTGTCTGGGAAAATTGCGGTTACAGCCTACAGACCATCTGGTGCATCTAAAGTAGATTCCACCACTGCTTATATTATAAGTCAGAGAGCTTCACAAAAGTTTAAAATACACTTGGAAGACTCAACTGAAAAAGTATATTGCTTAAGAGCGGTTGCACCAGGATCATTATCTGCTACACCACCAAGTGGCGCAGACGGTGTTTTCTGTGTACAAGTAATCTTAGATGACTCCACAGTTGCATACGTAGAAAAGTTCTACAACAACACTATTCACTGTGTAACAGCGGCAGGCACAACTAAGACTATCAAGTACCAACTAAATGCAGAAGGTACAGACGAAGGTCAAGTGTCAGGCGTGGCAAACGTAGACGTAAGATAATCGTAACCAATCACGTGCTTAAATGGGGGGAGTTTTTATCTTCCCCCATTTTTCTTATAAATACTGCAAATGACAAAAACTTTACGAACATCAGGCGCTTACACAATATCAAGTGGCACAGGACTTACCACTTTTGAATCTGTTATTAAACTAAATCCACAAACTATATCACAATTAAATGNTAGATCTGATCTAGCAGATGGTATGNTTGCAATGGCATCAGACGGTGACTCTACTCAAGATCGTCCTGTTTATTATGCCGGNGGTGCGTGGAGATACTTTTCAAACGACATTGAAGTAGGCTAANGNTGATTAGTAATAAATACTAGCAAATGCGTTATAAAGAATTCGATTTACACATAAAGGCAGTGCCTGAAAAAGGCGATGAAGAACTTCTAGGCCAATTAATTNGTGGCAAAGGTGCAAAAGTTACTGCTGATGCAGATGTACAGACTACCCAGTCTCAGGAACCAAGTGAAAATCCAGGCAAAGTNGACAGCGATGATCCAAACGATCAACCAGCTGTGTTTCCAATGCAACAAGAANTGGAAATGAAAAAAGCAGAGTTAGGAAAAGACTCTGAATCTATTGCAAATATTACACAAGATCAAGATGAAAAAGGTCCAAAGGTTGACGAAGAGGAGCCTTTGGTTCAAGACCCAGAATTAGTTGATGGCGGAGAAAATCCGGGCGTACCAAAAAACATGAAAAACAGTGCCAACAAAACTGAAGAATCCGAGGATCAAGACAAGCAAAAGAGAAAGTCAGGCATAGCGGCTGGCATTAAATCAGCAGGAATTCCTAAAAAGTTTGGTGGCCAATAACTAGGAGGCAACCATGCCATTTCGAAAACTAGTAGGCTCATATAAAGATTANACACTATCCNCACACGTCATTGAAGCAGGTTATCTTGCAGTNGATACNANNACAGGTGATNTACGTATAGGNGATGGTNCAACTCCNGGCGGTACACTTTTAGCTTCAGGAAANTTANNAACNNTNGGAGCANTNACTTTCTTTGGTACAAAANTANNTTCACCTTCNAATGGTGACATTGAAATTGAACCNGGTGGNACAGGNAATTTATTAGTTCAAGGTTTACANTTNCATGATAATGAAATATCAACAAGAAATTCAAACGAACCATTAGTTCTTAGTGCCGCTGGCACAGGTAAAGTNAACATTAGTGGTTTAAGTTATCCAANTTCAGACGGNAGTGCAGGTCAATTTTTANAAACTGACGGNTCAGGNACTTTATCATTTGCAAGTGTTAGTGTAGGTGACTTTTCATTTGTTGGGTCAACAATTATTTCTCCTTCAAATGCAGATATAACACTAAGTCCAAGTGGTTCAGGAGGTATTGCCTTAAATGCCAACACTACTATTACAGGAAATTTAACTGTAACTGGAACACAAACAACTTTAGAAACAACAACTTTNGTTGTTGAAGATCCATTACTAGAACTAGCAAAAAATAATTCCGGNGGAGGAGGCGAAAACAGTCTTGACCAAGGACTTTTAATAAACAGAGGTTCTTTAGACAACGTAGCATTTATTTGGGATGAATCAGCTGATCAATTTGCNACAGCAGTNACATCAGGCGAAGACGGAACCACAGCAGGAAACGTAACCATTGATTCTTATGCAGGNNTAAGAGTAGGAGCATTAACNACAAGCACTGCAACTTTNGGTGGTATACAATTTGCNGGAACTACATTATCATCAAGTGATTCNACAGTCATNAANGTAAATGAAGGTCTTGTTGTAGACGGCACTTTAACAGCCAATTCAATAAGCGGACTAACTTCAACCACAATAGAAAACACTAGCACTAGTGATTCTTTATCAATAACAACCACAGAAGATTCAAGCACAGCCGCGCCTGTAATAATGTTAAAAAGAAACAGTTCTTCACCAGCAGATGCAGACTATCTTGGTCAACTTAAATTCAAAGGTGAGAATGATAACGATCAAGAAATTACATATGCAAAAATTACTGCAAAAATTCAAGATGCTAGTGATAGCTCAGAAGATGGATTACTTGAATTTGCCAATATAAAAGCAGGTTCACAAACAATTACTGCCAGATTAAAATCAAATGTATTTCAATTATTAAACAGCACAGCTTTAGAAGTTGGTGGATATACATTTCCAACTTCAGATGGTTCACCAGGACAAGTTTTACAAACAGATGGTTCAGGCACTATTTCATTTGGAACAGTATCAGTAGGTGACCTATCCATTGTTGGATCATCAATACTATCTCCATCAAGTGCTGACCTAACACTTAATTCAAGTGGCGGAAATGTTGTAGTTGAAGGCTTAAGATTTGCTGGAACAACTATATCCACAGAAGATTCATCTGCAGGAGTTCAAGTTGCAGGTAACCTTATACCGTCAGCTGATGGTGTATTTCAGTTAGGATCTGCGTCAAGAAGATGGCAAATTTTATATGTATCAGCAGAAACAATTGATGTAGGTGGAGCAACTATTAAATCAGATGGNTCTGGAGCAATTGAAATTGCGGCCACAGGTGCTACTCTACCAGTAGGATCAAAGGTATCAAATCAACCAATAGCACTAAATGGTGCAACAGCAAAAACACAAGGTAGACCTGTGCAAAATGTTAAAATATTTGTTAGCGATGGCAGTACAACGTTTTCAGATGCACAGTTATTGGCAGGTACAGCAGATTTAACATTGGAATTCAATGCAACTGTTGAAGATGTTCCTGTGTACACAGAAGCCCAACAAACATTTACACTTACAGACGGCACAGCACTGTCAAACAACGCCGCTGGTGTAACTTTGTTCCAGTTCTAATTGCAGTTTTCAATAAATACGTTAACAAAAAGGGGAATGCATTCCGTAAGTTTAGCAAGGCGGAGCACAGAACTAATATATGGCAGATAAAACACCAGTACGAGTAGTCTTTAACGCATCTAATGTAGCCACAGGGATGGCTGAATTTCAATCAGGCGAAACTGTTGCAGTTACCCACGGTGGTACAGGTCTTTCATCAATTGGTTCAGCAGGACAAATTTTAAAAGTAAATGCGGCAGGATCCGCACTAGAATTTTCTCCAGAAGGTGATGTATCAATTACAAACCTAGTAGCACCCACAAACTCCGATTTAACATTTTCAACATCAGGCACAGGAAACATAATTTTAGATTCAATAACTGTGCGTGGTACAACTTTAAGTTCAGCAGATTCTTCAGCAATACAAATCAATGAAGGATTAAATGTTGATGGCTCTTTAACTTTAACTGGCAGTACTGCGGTCACATCAATTCTTGATGAAGATGCCATGGGCTCAAATAGTGCAACAGCTTTAGCAACTCAACAATCTATCAAGGCATACGTAGACACACATGACGCAAATATTGCCTCAGATACATTAACTTTTACTAACAAAACTTTTGATGTTGAAGGCACAGGCAACTCAATATCAAACATTGATGTAGCAGATTTAAAATCAGGTGTATTAGACACAGATATATCAAGTGTCAGTGGAAGTGATGATACATTGGCTTCAGCAAAAGCTATTAAGACTTATGTAGACGCACAGGTTACAGCATCTGACTTGGATTTCAGCACAGACGATTCTACAGCTTTATCAATTGATTTAGATTCTGAAACTTTACACTTTGCTGGTGGTACAGGAATAACAACAAGTTCTTCAACGAACACTGTAACATTTACAATTGACTCAACAGTTGCAACGTTAACAGATTCACAAACATTAACAAACAAAATTTTAACAAGCCCAACTATTGCCACACCAACAATTACTGGTAATGCAATAGTAAATGAAATAGTAAGCAATGGCACGAATGCTGATTTATCAATTGAAGCTTCAGGTACAGGAAATATAAATTTAACAGCAGGAGCTGACGTTGTAATACCAGTGAATATTGGTTTAATTTTAGATGGTACAGGTGCAGAGAAAATAGAATCAGATGGCACAGACATATCAATCAGCGTAGGAGCAAATGGTGATATAAACATACCAGCAGATATCGGATTAACTTTCGGTAATGACGGAGAAAAAATTGAAGGTGATGGTACAGATTTAACTATCACAGGCAACAATATAAAACTAACGGCAACCGCTGATGTTATTATTCCTACAAACGTTGGTTTGCACTTTACAGATGCCAACGAAAAAATAGAATCAGATGGTTCTAAAATTACAATTACATCAGGTGGTACAGCATTTGCACTACCAACAGCAGACGGTTCAGCAGGACAGGCTCTTGTTACAGACGGAGCAGGTACATTAAGTTTTGATACAGTTGCTACAACTGTGTCAGATGATACTTTGGCTATTGTTAGAAACAATAAAAATTTAAATGCATCAGCAAGAACTATTGATAGTTTTAACACAACATTTAATGACTCAGCATGGTACATGATGGTGCAAAACGATCTAGTAAATGAAGTTGTTAGTACACAGTGTTTTGCAGTATCAACTAATGGATCAGATGGATTCTTAGGAGCCAACAGAGGAATTGAATCTGGAGGCGGTAGTACTGTTCCAACTATGACAGCAGATGTATCAAACACAATGGTTAGAGTGAGAGCGGCAGGCAGTTCAGCAGACTGTATAACAAGTTTTTATAAGATACCTTTATCTTCTGCCAACACAGCAGACGCAACAAGAGGTAACACGATAACAACAAGCAACACAGATGTAGATTCGGCTTCAGAAAGCATTGACACTTTTGCACACGCTACATTTAGAGGAGCAAAATATTTTATTTCAATTGACAACGATAGCAAAACTGAAGTTGACACTATTGAAGCTTTGGTTGTACATGACGGATCAGATGCTTACATTACCGCTTATGGTGGAAGTAGAACAGGAAGTAATG
>NHJA01000020.1:0-38221 GCA_002171845.1 Candidatus Pelagibacter sp. TMED203 | reverse complement strand
ATACAAAAAACCTTTTTATGGAATTAATTGTGGGACTTTTGGCTTTTTAATGAATAGGTATGTTTCCAAAAATTTATATAAAAAAATCATCAAAGCTAAAAAAACTTTTATCAATCCTCTAAATATAATTGTTGCTACTAATAAAAGCGCAAAAAAAAGATTAATGGCAATAAATGAAGTTTCAGTTTTTAGACAAAGCAGGCAAACAGCTTTATTGGGTCTCAAAGTAGGAAAAAAAACAATTATAAAAAAACTTATTGGAGATGGAATTCTTGTTTCAACACCAGCGGGTAGCACTGCATATAATTTATCTGTTCATGGACCAATACTTTCATTGAACTCTGGCAAATTAGCAATTACTCCTATAAGTCCATTTAGACCAAGAAGGTGGAAAGGGAGGGTAATTTCAAACAATAATAATGTAAAAATAAATAATTTAGACTCAAATAAAAGACCAGTAG
Source organism: Candidatus Pelagibacter sp. TMED203 (assembly GCA_002171845.1). Taxonomy (GTDB): domain Bacteria; phylum Pseudomonadota; class Alphaproteobacteria; order Pelagibacterales; family Pelagibacteraceae; genus Pelagilacustribacter. The sequence continues at coordinate 37,760 of NHJA01000020.1, read as the reverse complement.
CTGCAGTTGCTGACAATGTAGAGATAAGAAATGTAAAGTCTTTATCTATTAAAATTGATAAAAAAAATAAAATAAGTCTACTTTATGATAAAAATAGAAGCTTATTTAAAAAAATAAAGATTGAACAATTAATAAAAAACACTAATTAAATTAAATATCTGAAATATTAATTTTCCCTAATCATTGATAATTTAAGTCCATTTCTTGAAACAGAACTTATTAATTTACCATCAAATGACTGAAAACAGGACTTAGCTTTATCTAAAGGGTTTGGGTCCTTCCAGTTTATACTGTCCCAATTAACTCTATTTGTCATAATAATAAAATCAAATTCTTTTTCATCCTTAGTTAATTTTACATTTGATAATTTATATTCCTTCAAATACCTTCTAATTTTTCCTTCACCAACGCCGCAATAATTTAGTTTTATAACTTGATTTTTTGGGAATTTAGATTTTTCAAATAATTCTTTCATTGAGGTAGCCAAATAATCATTTTCAAATTTTGTAAAATTATTTGAAGTTTTACCATTCAAATAATTTAAATATACATACTGGTAGGGTGTTAATGAAAAAAATTTAAATAAAAAAACTAATCCTAAAACACCTAATAAAGAAAACAAGATTTTATTACTAATAAGATGTAAATTTGATAAAATATAATAAATTCCTAAGCCGGGTATAATTACAAAATATGGAATTATAAACATAAATTTTCTCATTCCGTCGTATAAAGGGAAAGGGGAAACAGTGAGTATAATTAAAAAAATTACCAATGTTTTAAGAACAAAATAAATCTTGTAATTGAAGTTTTTAATTTTCTTTTTAAAAAAAGAATTTTTGAACAATATAAAGAAAAAAGAAACAGGATATAAAATTAACAAGTATTCTGGTGAACGCAGTATTAAACTTGTTAAAACATAAATTTTAGAAGGAGTATTTGATAGATGAATTTCTCCATTTAATAAGGTAGCTGGAGATCCAACTGGAGGTGTATTAAGAGTTTCTAATAAAAATAAAAAAGGCAGTGTAAAAATATTTGTATGAACTTGAGGCCAAAATATAACTAAAATCAAATAAGAAATTAGCATTATTAAAATAATATCTAAAATAAACTTTTTATAGGAAAATTTTTTATTAATAATTTTTTTGTAAAAAAATAATTCGAAAATTACAAAAATTATTAACGGTATTAAAACCCCGGCAAAAATTAAATTAATACCTGTTCCAAGAGCAATTAAAAAACTTATAACGAATAAAAACCTTCTATCATTTTGGTATAGATTGGGTTTTTGAAGATACTTTAATATATAATATGATATCCATATAAATGATACAGTAAAAACTGTATCCTTGGGATTTATAGCCATATGACCAAAGTATGTTGGATAAAATAAAAAAATAATAAAAATTATTTTAGCAACATTTTTATTAAAAATAGTCTTCGATATTCTAGCTAAACCATAAACACCGCTTATAGAAATAAATAAATTTAACAAGTGAAGAACTTGAAACTCATACTGCTTTGGAAACATTGTTACAAAAAAAGCGGTAATTGTATAAGAAATCCCTGGAAAATATTTGCTAAACCATAATTCTTTATCAATATTTCCAAAAGAAAATAAATAGTTAAGTCTATTTTTACCCATTATGAAATGAGTTCCTGTATCCCATGCTGTACCTATCTTTAGAGCACAGTACATTGTGAAGATTAGAATTAAAAAAAGAAATATTTTTTTATTTACTAAACTCATTAGATAAATTTATTAATATCCTTTTTTTTCTATTTCATTAAATTCTTTTTGAATTTTTTTGTATGCTTTAAAAAGTATAATTTTATCCTCTTCTTTTAACAAATTATCTTTTTCTAAGTTTTCACTCAGTTCACTTAAAAACCTATCTTTAAGATTTTTTCTCTCACTACTTTCAAACACGGAAAAAATTTTATCAACTTTTTCAATTCTTTCGGCAAGAATAAGATTAAAAACAACATTAAAAACAATTAGAATCGCTAGAGTTATAGATACAAGTTTTATAAAAAAATTTTTGAGATTATTAGGTCTATTTTCTTGCATAATTGTAAAGCCTATAATAAATATTTTCTCATAACCATTAATATTTGATAAAGTTTAATTCAAGTGTTAATTAAGTAGCTCATGCATTATAATATAAGCAAACAGTTCTGGAAAAATAAAAATGTCTTTGTTACTGGTCATACTGGATTTAAAGGTAGTTGGTTATGTATTTTTTTAAAATACTTGGGTGCACATGTTACAGGTTATTCTTTAAACCCCACAACAAAACCTAACTTGTTTAATTTAGCAAAAATTAACAAAGTGGTTAAAAAATCAATAATTGCAGATGTAAGAGATTATAAAAGGCTATTAAAAGAAATAAAAAATTCAAAAGCAACTATTGTTTTTCATTTAGCTGCTCAACCACTTGTTAGATATTCATATCTTTTACCTAAAGAAACATTCGACACTAATGTAGTTGGATCACTCAATGTTCTAGAATGCGTAAGAAAAATTAAAAAAGTTAGATCAAGTATAATCATTACTACTGATAAGGTTTATGACAATACTAAAAATAAAATATTCAAAGAGTCTGATAGATTAGGTGGTATTGATCCATATAGCTCTTCAAAGGTTTGTGTAGAACATTTATTTTCATCATACGAAAATTCATTTTTCAAAAAAAATTCCAACCAAAGATTGGCAACAGTTAGAGCAGGAAATGTTATAGGTGGTGGCGATTATTCTGAAGATAGATTAATACCTGACATATATAGATTCGCAAAAAAAAATAAAAAAATTATTTTAAGAAACCCACATTCAACTCGACCATGGCAACATGTTTTAGAGCCTTTAAGCGGCTATTTACTTCTAGCAGAAAAACTGTATAAAAATAAACTTAATAGCGTGGTGCAGAATTGGAATTTTGGACCAAATATTTCAAATTGTAAATCAGTTAAATATATTGCTAGTTACTTTTCGAAATCATTAAAACTAAAGGTAGGAGTAGCAAAAAATAATTTAAAAGATTTTAAACCTGAAACAAGTTATTTAAGATTGAGTAACTACAAGTCAAAAAAACTTTTAAAATGGTATCCAAAATGGAGTTTAAATAAGTCATTAAACAAAATTATTGAGTGGAATAATAATGCTAGATTAAAAGGGTATAAAAGAATTTGCGAGGAACAAATTCGAAATTATTTAAGTTAAAATTATGCAAAAAAAAATATCTTACGGTAAAAATGTTTATGGCAGGAAAGAAATAAGTGCTGTTGTAAAAACTCTTAATCGTTCTACTCAAATGGGCAAATCAGTAGAGACTTTTGAAAATAAAATTGCTAAACTATTCTCAAAGAAGTATGGCTTGATGGTAAACTCTGGTTCATCAGCATTAATTTTAGCATTAAAAGTAATGAACTTTCCTAAAGGAAGCGAGATAATAGCGCCGTGTCTTAATTTTGGAACTGCTGTTTCTTCAATAATGCTCAGTAACTTAAAACCTATTTTCGTTGACTGTGATATTGAAACTCTTCAAATAGATTTAGATAAAATTGAGAGCAAAATTTCTAAAAGAACAAAAGCTTTATTAATTCCAAATTTAATTGGAAATATTCCTGATTGGAAAAGGATAAAAAAAATAGCCTTAAAACATAAATTAAAAGTTATCGAAGATTCAGCCGATACTTTGGGAGCAACGATAAATAAAAGATCAACAGGTATTTATAGCGATATATCCATAACTAGTTTTTATGGGTCACATGTTATTAGTTGTGCTGGCAATGGTGGAATAATGCTAACAAATGATAAGAATCATTATTTAAGAGCAAAAGTTTTGAGAAGTTGGGGAAGAATGTCCACCTTGATCCAAGACTCTGAAAATATCAATAAAAGATTAGGAATTAAATTAAAAGGCTTTCATTATGATAGAAAATTCGTATTTTCTGAGGCTGGTTATAATTTTGAGCCATCCGAGATAGGTGCTGCTTTTGGAATTGAACAACTGAAAAAGTTTAGATATTTTTCAAAATTAAGAAATAAAAACTTTAAACATCATCGTAGTTTTTTTAATAAGCATAATAGATTTTTTATAATTCCGAAAATAGACAATAAAGTCAGAACAAACTTTCTAGCTTACCCAGTTATATTGAAAAATAATAATAAATTTACTAGAAAAAAACTCCAAATCTTTTTAGAAAAACATAATATACAAACAAGACCAATATTTTCAGGAAATATTTTAAGACATCCTGCTTTTCAAAGCTTAGTCTCAGATAAAAATAAATTAAATAATTTTAAAAGTTCAGACTACATAATGAAAAATGGTTTATTAATAGGGTGTCACCAAGGTCTTTCAAGTAAAGATATTTCCTATATTCATTCTATTATATTGAAGTTTTTAAATGAGCACATTACAAAATAAAATAATCAAAAGTATAAAATCAAATATTTTACAATTGAGCCATAAAGCTAAATCCTCTCATATAGGGGGATGCCTTTCAATTGTAGATATTCTAGTTGTGTTGTTTAATAGTATTTTAAGAAAAAAATCAGGTAAAAAATTTAAAGACTCATTTATCTTAAGCAAAGGACACGCTTGTTTAGCGCTTTACTGTACTTTATTTGAAAAAGGAATTTTAAGTAAAAAAACCTTACTATCATACGGGGAAAACAATACATTGTTAATGAGTCATGCCAGTCATCATGTTCCAGGTATAAAATTTTCTACTGGATCACTTGGGCACGGTTTACCAGTCGCTATTGGTTCAGCTTTGTCAGCCAAAAAAGACAAAAATGATCGCAAAGTTTATGTTTTAATAAGTGATGGAGAATTAAACGAGGGCACAACGTGGGAAGCCCTGATGTTTGCTGCTCATCATAAACTCAATAATCTTTGTGTCATAATAGATTATAATAAACTTCAAAGTTTAACATTTGTTTCCGAAACTATAAAAATTGAACCTCTTGCACAAAAAATCACTTCATTTGGTTGCGAGGTAAAGAATATTAACGGACATAATATTCTTCAATTAAAAAAAGCTCTTAAATTAAAAAACAAAAATAAACCCAGAGTTATCATAGCTAACACTATTAAAGGCAAAGGTGTTAGTTTTATGGAAAATAATATTGCTTGGCATTATAAATCACCTAATGCAAGAGAACTAAAAAAAGCTTTGAAAGAAGTAAATAATGCGTAATGTTTTTATTGAAGAACTAATTCTTGCAGCTAGAAAAAGCAAAAAAATAGTTTTAATAGTAAATGATCTTGGCTATAGCGTAGTTGAAAAATTCGCCAAAATGTTTCCAAACCAATTTTATAATGCCGGGGTAGCCGAGCAAAATATGATGGGAATAGCTTCAGGAATGGCTTTAGAAGGTAATCATGTTTTTGTTTATTCAATTGGTAATTTTCCAACTTTCAGATGTGCTGAACAAATTAGAAACGATGTTGATTACCACAATCTTCCGGTAACAGTAGTAAATGTTGGTGCAGGAGTGAGTTATGGAAATTTAGGTTACACTCATCACACGTTACAAGACTATGGTTTAATGAGACTTTTTCCCAATATGATGATTACCTCTCCAGGCGATGATATGGAAGTAAGAGCATGTATGAGATATATAGTAAAAAATCCTCAACCTTCTTATTTAAGACTTGCAAAAACCAAAAATAAAATTTTACATAAAAAAATACCAAATGTTAAACCAGGTAAATGGCTACCTATTTTTATAAAATACCCTAGGAGTAAAAAAATATTTTTAACCACAGGCAACACAGCCCGTTTAGCTAAAGATCTTTTGACAAGGGGAAAATATAATAAGTTTTCCATATATTCCTTACCTATTTGGGGTATGAAATTTAAAAACGCACAACCAAACCAATTAAAAAAATGGGATGAAGTTATGATCTTGGAAGACCATTTAGAAGATGGAGGCTTTGGTTCATGGATTAAAGAATCTACTAATAATCAAAATTTAAAAACTAAAATTATCTCAAAAAGTATTGATAAAAGAATAATAAGTAAAGTAGGGTCAGAGCAATATCTTTTAGATAAATATTATTTAAAGTTTTTTGGAAAATAAATTGAAAACATTAACTATAGTTGGTGCTAGCGGTTTTTTAGGCAGGTCTATTGTAGACTATGCTAAAGAAAAAAAACTTTTAAAATGGAAAATCAACAAGATTACATCAATAAGTAGAAGAAGAATTTATGAAAAAAGTAAAAAAAATTTGTATCTAAAATATATTACCGAAGATATTAAAAAGTTAAAAAAACTTCCCAAAACTGACTATATAATTTATGCAGTAAATTCTTCAAATAACAAAAATGATAAAAATGCATTAAAAAACTTTATATGTATGCTTAAAAAGTTACCTAAAAAAACTAAAATACTTTTTACAAGCTCTGGTGCTGTATATGGAAAAATTAAAAGTAAAAAAAAATATTCTAAAAGTAAAATTTTAACAGAAAAGGAATTTAAAAAACTTGGAAAACAAGGATATAAAGTTTCCATAGCAAGGCTTTTTACTTTTATTGGAAAAAGAATTCTAACAGAAAAAAAGTATGCGATTTCTGATTTCATTAAAGCAGGTCGTTTTCATAAAAAAATCGTAGTTAAATCAAAATTTAAAGTTTATAGAAGCTATATGCATAGTTACGACATGGTTAAGTGGCTTTTAACAATACTTGTTAACTCAAACATAAAGTGTCCAATTTACAATGTAGGCTCAAATGAGAACATCAGCTTACAAAATTTAGCGAGAATTATTGGAGATATTTTTAATAAACCTGTAGAAATTAAAAAAATTAGTAGTAAAAAAATTGAAAGATATGCACCTTCAATCAAAAAAGCCCAAAAAGAACTGAAACTTAAAATTAATTATAATTTGAGAACTTCTTTATATTCAATTATAAAATAAGAAAATGAGTAAAAAAATTAGTATTATAACCCCAACTTTTAATGAAGAAAAAAATATAGAAAAACTTTGTTCTGAAATTTCAAAAGAGATGAGCAAACTAGATTACGATTACGAGCACATAATAATTGATAATCATTCCAATGATCAGACTATATCAATTTTAAAGAAAATTGCTGAAAAGGATAAGAAAGTAAAAATTATAATCAATACAAGAAATTTTGGTCATATCAGATCACCAATTTATGGAATGCTTCAGGCAACAGGTGATGCATGTATTTTAATGAATTCAGATTTTCAGGATCCTATAGAGTTAATACCTCAATATATTAGAGAGTGGGAACAAGGCAGTCAAATAATATTAGGACAAAGGAGTAGTTCAGATGAAAACTTTTTTATGAACTCTTTTAAAGATTTCTTTTATAAATTTATTAATAAAATTTCAGATGTTCCTTTAATGAGAAATACTACTGGATCTGGATTATTTACAAAAAACATCGTAGATCAAATTAGAAAAATTGACGATCCGTACCCATACTTTAGAGGATTGCTCTCTGAAATTAGTTCTCAGATAAAATTGATACAATTTCACCAACCTAAAAGATCTGGAGGAGAAACCAAAAATAATTTTTATACTTTATACGATATAGGTGTTTTAGGTATTGTTAAACATTCAAAACTACCTTTAAGGCTGATGACGTTTATAGGCTTTTTTACGAGTATCATTTCTATTATGATAGCTACAGTTTTTTTCTTTTACAAAATTTTATTTTGGAATTCATTTGAAGTTGGAGTTGCTCCATTAGTAATAGGTTTATTTACCATTGCTTCAATTCAAATATTTTTGCTGGGTTTTATTGGGGAGTACGTGATGACGATTCTTACACACACCAGAAAGTTGCCTTTAGTAGTAGAAAAAGAAAGAATTAATTTTTAAAAAAAGTTTTTTATTTCATTATAAATCAAATAATGACCATTTTTATTTGGATGAAAGTCGTTATTAATAAAGTATTTATTTAACCAATTATCTTCTTTAGTTTTAGCTTTTGAAAAAACTGGAAATAAACTTATATGTTTTTTGCATGAACTTTTTTTACACAGATCTAAAATAAAATTTTCCCAATTAAATTCATTTTGACCATATTCTAAAGTTTCAGGATAAGGCAGGGTTATTAAATATAAATCAAAATTATGCTTTTCTTTTAAATTTGAAATTTCTATAATCTTATTTTCTAGATTCAATTTCATTAGATTTATGTCTCTATCTATGGGTAATTTCTGGTAAGTTATTTTACCCACCTCAGTCTTTTGTACTTTTTTTTGCAGATTTATTTTTTCTTTTTTTGAAACAAATATCTTTTTCTTTAGAGCTCTGAGAAACTCTCTCGAATGAAAAGAAATAATTTTAGTTCCTTTGAAATGTTTATCTTTAAATTTATCAATTTTGCTTGAAAAGGTTTTATCTAGATTAATTTCATTATTTTGTTTTTTTTTATTTATTAAGTAAGGTGTACCGTTAGTATTAGATGTTTTCCACCTGTATGTTTCATCATAAATATCACCTAAATCAATTAAAATAAAAATTTTTTCAGGCTTTAATAGTTCTATGAATTTATTAATTTTATAATAGTAAACTGTAGGGCTATATGATGATAGTGCTAAGTTGTAAAAATCGTATTCTTCATAATTTTTTTCCAACATTCCTACAAAAGTATCTTTATATTCCAAACCTATTCCATAAACTTGAGAATCTCCAACAAAAAAATAATTTTTTTTATTTTTATCATTTGTATTATTTTCTGAAACTCTCATTCCAAGATTATTTGTAATAACTTTATAATTATTAGAAGCATATTTCTCATAGGCCTCACAATTACTTTTTAAAAAATAAAAATCTTCATCTCTTTGATAACAAGCAGCAAAATAATCATTTTTTGAAATAAAATTACTAAAAAAAATATCTGTTATAAAAAAAAGTATTAATGTTATTGCCGCTGATAGTGAAATAATAGAAATTTTTTTCTTAATTTTAATTGTCATTTATAAGGTACATTGCATTTATATCAGTTAAAATATTGTATAAATTAATGGGGCAATTGCCGACCCTTGACTTAGAACAATTATAATACCAAACAGAGTAAGCACAATAAATATTGGCAAAAGCCAATATTTTTTTCTTTCATTTATAAACTCCCAAAATTCTTTTATAAATTTTATAAAAAACATTAAAATAGCATTCTTTAAGTTATTAATGATCTATGGTGCCCTCACACGGACTCGAACCGCGAACCTACTGATTACAAATCAGTTGCTCTACCAATTGAGCTATGAGGGCACAAAAGTTTATTTATTTTAAAATAGCATTTAACGCAAGCTCTATCTAGCAATAGATAAACTTGCTACTTTCTTATGAATAAAAATAGATGGGTAGGCAAAGACTAAAGTGGATAAAAATGTGTTGCCAAAGAACGGGATTGCTAAAATATAACATTCAATTAATCCCTTTAAATTCTTTTCATAAAGACTTCCTAAAGCCCATACTCCGAAGTTAGTAATAATGAAGAATATTAGAGAGCCGAATAAACTAAAAAGAAACAAGTTTTTGTAGTTTAATTTAGAACCAACCTTATAAAAAGTGAGAGAAATTAATATTAAAGTCATATAAGTAACCAACATGTTATCGTAAAAACCAATAAAAAAATCAGCGACTATCATTGAAGTTATTAAAACTAAAAAAGATAAATATAAATTTTTAAAAAAGTAACCACTTAAAATTGCTACTGCTATAATTGGAGTAAAATTAGGTGGATGCGGTATTAACCTAGATAGAGCTAAGATCAATATTAAAGTTATTGGAAAAATTTCTTTTTTCATTAGTTTTGATTATTAATATTTGTGCCTAAATGACAACTCAATTCTTCTATCTTCTTGATTATAAGTGTCAGGTCGCTGATATTTTTCATCAGTTAAGTTAAGTATATGNACTGACCANATANTTCCNAAAAAGTTTTTTGATAGGTTTAAATTCATTATATCAGAGCTATCAACCTTAGCTCTAATTGATCCATTTTTCCAATCTTCAACTTTGCCTACGTGTCTATAATCATAATTTAAACTNAAAGGTCCTAGANCTTTTGTAACAAAATTTTTGGAGTAATTNACACCAAATTGTTTTTCTGGTCTTCTAAGTTGTGGNCTTCCATCATCNTCTCTGCTTTTNGAAAAAGTACTGGTCAAAGCAATTTTTTGATTTTGATTTTTGAATACCAAACTGTTTTCCAATCCCTCTTGTTCAATATCTATGATTTCATTATAGCCAAATGTTGANGTGCTTCGGTTCAAAACATCAGAAACAGAACCTTTATAAGCTGTAGACTCGAAAGAAAGATTTTCTGAAAAATTGTATTTTGCCGCTAGTTCCCTTGTAAAGCTTGTTTCAGGTTTTGTAGTATTCATAGGCTTAAAACTATTAGTTGGATTAGTTCCGTGCAAAACATAAAGATCCGGGTNTCTTAGTCCAGTTGACTCTGACAAACTTAATGTAAAGTTATTAATTAATTTTGTTAAATTGACTCTGTAAGTTAAATTTTCTTCACTATATTTATGGCTATCACCCCTTAAATGCCCTGATAAAATTGTATTGTTATTTATTTCATAACCTAAATTTGAATATATACCTAANTTATCAGAATGTCCTTTTGCTGATGATCCCCAANTTCCTTTTACTTGAAAATCACCTTTATTATAATTGTAATCGCTNCCAAAACCTAAAGAGATACTATCAGATANGTTTAATTTTCTTTCACCTTTGATCGTNTAAGATTGTGANTAATATTTATTTTTAACAGCAGTATCATAATACCTATCATGTACATGAACATGGGCAGTAANATTATCTTCAAAATCTTTATTTTTATTCTCNATGCTTGTTTGAAATGCNTACATTATATTATCAGCATTTGCATTTGCATCATCCCAACTGTCGTAACCGCTATCAGTTTTACGAGTGTAACCTGTAAATTTTAGTTTAGTATTGTCACTTAAAAATTTCATTGAATTGTAATTTAAAGATAAATTTTTAGTTCCATCTAAATCTTTTGATGAATTTTGAGTACTTAACTCNTCAATTTGTGAAGATCCTGCCTGTATATTGTGATGCCAGCCATTATCAGTTAAATAAGTATAATTTCCGCTAATAGAATTTGTTCTGCTATCAGAACCGCTTAAAGAAATAGAGTTTTCGTAGTTTATATCAGTAACAAAATTTATAGCACCACCTATTGCAGCAGGACCAAAAATTGCACCGCTNGCNCCTTTATAAATTTCAATTTGTTGTAAACCTTGCAAGAAATCNTAACCAAAATCAAACATTGCCTTTGGNGAGCTTTGGTCATTAATTGGAATTCCGTTTAACAAAACTAATGTGTGATTAGAATTTGTGCCTCTCATAAAAATTGAAGTTTTTTGTCCTCTTGGACCATCACTATAAACGTCAACTCCAACTACATGCTCTAAAATACTTCTTACATCTTGATGACCCGACTCAATCATCTGTTTTTTTGTAATGATAGTTTTTCCTAAAGTTTGTTCGTTGATTTTTGAAGTATTAGGAGCTGAAAATATTGTTAAGCATGGTTTTCCAGAAACATTTTTCCATTCACATTTTTCAAGGTTTTTACTATTAACCTTCAAATTGAATAAACANANAACTAAAACAATAAATAAAAATCTCATAACAGCATATAATATCAGTGCCGTTGTCAATTTCTCATTGCAGAATTAGACTTTCCCTGGCCTTCATTCAACAGCGGACTATACTGGGTGGCGCTCCGTCTATACGGTTGCAGGAACAGACAATGAATTTCACACTGATTTCCCACCATGCATTTCAGTATTAAGATTATTTANATACTTTATATTTAACAAAGTCAAACAAAATGTGCTTCTAATGTAAAATTTTGTTCATTTATTGAACAAAGTGTAATAAGTGTGTATATCGTATTACTAAAATGATTACAAAATACTTNAACTTAGGCAAAAAACTTTTTCCTATTTGNAGAAGCCTTACAGGCGAGGGAACAAGGAAAACACTTAATATTATAAAAAAAGAGTTCCCAAGTTTAAAAATTCAAAAAATTAGATCTGGTTCAAAAGTTTATGATTGGAATGTCCCNCCTGAGTGGAATATCAAAAAAGCTTATGTAATTGATAAAACAGGAAAAAAGATAATAGACTTTAAGAATAACAACTTACATATTATTGGATATTCAGTTCCAGTAAATACTAAAATCTCTAAAGAAACTCTTTTAAAAAATTTACATTCCTTACCAAAGCAACCAAAGGCAATACCATATAAAACTTCTTATTATAAAAGATTTTGGGGTTTTTGTGTAACGCACAATCAAAAAAAAAATATAATTAAAAACTATAAAAGCTCAGATAAGTTCAAAGTTTTAATAGACTCAAATTTAAATTATAAAGGAAATTTATGCTATGGAGAGTTAGTTCTAAANGGAAAATCCAAACAAGAAATTTTAATCTCTACAAATATTTGTCATCCTTCTATGGCAAACAATGAATTATCNGGGCCCATAGTAATTATGAGTCTGATTAAATATTTTAAAAAATATAAAAAATTANAGAAAACTATTAGATTTATATTTGTTCCTGAAACTATTGGTTCAATAGCCTATATTAATAAAAATCTTAAAAATCTTAAAAAGCATGTCATTGGTGGTTACCATTTAACTTGCATTGGAGACAATAGAAGTCATGGATGTAAATTATCTAAATATGGAAATGAACTAGTTGATAAATCGCTTCTAGAAGCTTATAGATCGCTTAAAGTAAAATTTAAAAGATATTCATATTTAAATCCTGGTTCAGATGAGAGGCAGTTTAGTTCGCCTGGTATCAATTTACCTATAGCATCAATATTTAGAACAAAATATCTTGAATTTCCAGAATACCACACTTCATTGGATGATTTTAAATTATGTACCATNAAAGGTTTAAAAGGAGGATTTAAAGTATCAAAAAAGGCAATTGAAATACTTCAAAAAAAAATTATTCCTAAAAGCTCTATTACATGCCAACCTTTAATGAGCAAGAGGGGACTTTATCCTACTCTTTCGAACTTAAAAAATATAATACCTTATAAAAAGTCTGCAATTTTTTTAGACTTCCTTCAATACTCTGATGGGAGAAACGATCTGATAGAAATCTCAAAAATATTAAAGTTAAAACTTAGTAAAATTTTAAAAATAAACAATATATTACTAAAAATAAAACTTATTACTAATTAGTTAGCATGAATCACCTATTTAAATGCATTAAAAACAGGAAATAGTGAACTTGACAGTAGAGTTCTATTACATTAATGTCGAAGTCCAGCCTATAAGATTATTAAAAATTAAAGTATGAGCGTACATAGCAATATTACCAATCCAATTATTACGGGCAAAAAGTCCCCACTCACGACTTTGCATTCAAACTTCAAGGTTCTTTTAATTTACCCAACAATGTACAGAGTTACTGGTTTACCAGTTGGCATGGCATCTCTAAGTGCCGCTCTTAAAGATAAAGGTTTTGATGTAAGAATCTTTGACACTGCTTTTTATAAGGAAAAAGAACAAGATAGATACACAGCTCAAGAAGATGAAAGAGCTGAAACAATGACTAAGCCAATAGAAGATAAAGAAGACATTTGGAAGGATAGGCCAAATGATATGTTAACCGACTTGAAAATTTTGATGAATGAATTTAAACCAAGTCTAGTAGGTGTTTCAATTTTAGAAAATACAAAAAAAATGGCATTAAAGATGACAACAATGGTTAAAGAAAATTTTCCAGATGTACATGTTGTAGCTGGCGGAATATTTCCTACCTTAACCCCAGAATTATTTTTGAAAGAACCGTCAATAAGCTATGTTTGCGTCGGAGAAGGAGAAATATCTTTTCCAGATTTGTGTGAAAAATTAAGAGAAAAAAAAGACCCTACAAATACTAGAGGTTTTTGGATGAGAGATGAAAATGGAAAGATCCATAAAAATCCGCCCGCTATGTTACCAGATATAAATAAAATTCCTTTTCCTGATTTTGCTGCTTTTGACAAAAGTCTTCTGCTTAAACCTATGCAAGGAAAAATTTATAAAACTTTAGTTATAGAAGCATCAAGAGGATGTGTACACAAATGCACATATTGTGAAAATTCTTTACTTGGAGATTTTTACAGTAATGCTGGTGCAGGCAGATATTACAGAAGAATGGATATGAAAAAAATTATAGAGCAAATATATCATCAAGTAGATAAACATGACTGTAATTATATTCACTTTTCAAGTGAATACTTTTTAGCCTTAAGCAAAGCAGATTTTGATATGTTCATTGAAGAATATAGTAAAATTAAAATACCTTTTTATTTTCAGACTAGATTTGAAACTGTCAAAGGAGACAGAATGCAAAAATTAAAAGAAGTCGGTATGCATTGGTTAGGCGTGTCTTTAGAACATGGAAATGAAGATTTTAGAAAAAAACATTTAAAGAGAGGTTACACGAATGCTTCGGTAGCAAATAGTATCAAAATATTAAAAGAAGAGGGTATTGGTGCCACAGTTTCAAACATGATGGGATTTCCATACGAAAACAGAGAATTAGTTTTTGACACAATTAATCTTTGTAAAGATCTTTATAGAATCCACAACGGTATACAATTCAATATATTTATGTTCACTCCATATCGTTCGTGCTCACTATATCAAACTTGTGTTGACCAGGGATTATTGCCTAAAGATGCTGCAGATGATATCGATTATGGATACGCTTTCGATGAAAATACTATTTTAAAATTTCCAGAGGAATACAAAAAAATGTTAGCTGGGCTATATAGAACTTTTAATTTATATGTAAAATTACCGGATGAAGATCTGCCTAAAATACAAATAGCAGAAAAAGATGACGAAGAGGGTAGAGCAATGTTGAAAGAACTAAGAAAGAAAATCTCTTGGGAAGAAGACCCTAATCCAACTCCTCCTACAGTTTAAAAGACACTAATTAAATATTATTTAAATCCTTACTTATAAAAGGATATAACTTTGTTTATGAAGAATAAAATTATTTTTGATGTCGGAGCCTACGACGGTATTGATGGTTTGGCTTTGGCAATAAAAAACCCGAAATTTTTTATATATGCATTTGAAGCAAATCCATCATTAATTGAAAAAATAAACTCTAATAAATTATCACTTGAAAAAAGATTAGGAAGAAAAATATTAAATTACAAAATACTTAATAAAGCAATTTCAAATGAAAATAAGAGAAGTAATTTTTTAATTTCAAAAAATCCTACAGGTTCATCCCTTAAAAAATTTTCTTCAGATTTAGATAAAACTTGGCCAGGATATAGAACAACCCAATTTCATGTAGTTAAAAAGATCGATGTAGATGTGATTACTTTAGAAAAATTTTGTATAGAAAATGAAATTAAAAATATCAATTATTTACATATCGATACTCAAGGAAATGATCTTAATGTTTTAAAAGGTTTAGGAAAGTTTAGAAGCAATGTTCAAAAGGGAATTTTAGAGGCTGCTATTGATAAAAAAAACGCACTTTATGAAGATAACCATACACTGAAAGAAGTTGAAAATTATTTTGATGAATACGGATATAAGATTGTTAGTGTAAATTTTATAGATAAAAATATCAAAAATGAAGTTAATATTAAATTTGAAAATAAAAAATTTGATAATCCAAGCACAATTAACACAAGTTATAATACAAGATATTTTTTCAGAGTGATTAATAACAATACATATCTCAAAGATGATATAAAAGATTTTTTTTTAAGGTTATTAAATACATTTTTTAAATAATTAATTTATAATATAAACTAGCAATGAGAAGAATATTATTTATCACAACAAGAAATCCGTTTTCAAAACAATACTCCGGGGATAGGTTAAGATCATCTCAAATAATTAAGTATCTATCTAAAAAAAACAAATTAGATCTGGTTTATTCAGATGTATTAACTAACGAAGCTATTCCAGATAAATCTTTTAAGGGTAATAAGTTTTTTTTTAAAAGAAGTTTGTTTTTGAGTCTAATAAATTCATTCCTTCAATTGTTAAAAATTAATCCTTTGCAACTTGGTTTTTTTTACTCCGAAAATGCTCATAAATTTATAGAAAATCAACATCATAATTATGACGTGATAATTTTTCATTTATTGCGCTCTGCTAAACACATTCCCTCAAATTTTACAGGAAAAAAAATTTTAGAAATGACCGATGTATATTCTGACAACTATAAACAAACTTTTGATCAAATTTCATTCTTAAACCCGCTCTCATACTTATATTTTTTGGAATACTTACTAATAAAAAATTATGAAAAAAAATGTTCAAATATTTTTGATAAAATCATCTTAGTTGATAATAACAATTTAAAAAAATCTAAACATATTTTAAAAGATAAAATAGTAAAAATTAATAACGGTAGTTTTATTCAAAAAAAAAGTTTTATATTTAAAAAAAACAATAATAAGATTATATTCATTGGAAATATTAAATATTTACCAAATAAAGAAGCATGTTTTAACTTTGTTAAAAAAATCTTACCGAAAATAAATAAGAAATTTCCAGAAATTGAATTTCATGTTATTGGCGAGATATCAATTTTAAATAAAATTATGTTGAAGAGATATAAAAATGTTAAAGTTTTAGGTCCAAAAAAAAACCTAAAACCCTTGATAAAAAATTCAATATGCGGAATATCGAATCTCAATATAGCTACAGGTATGCAAAATAAAATTTTAAATTATATGAGTTATGGAATTCCTTCTATTTGTAGTTTTAAATCATTTAATAATTCTGAGTTAAAAAAAGGGAAAGATCTTCTTGTTTATAAACATGATGATGAATTAATAAATTTTATTTTTAAACTAAAGAAAAATAAAAGTTTATCTAATAAGATTTCTAATAATGGTTATACAAAAGTAAAAAAAAGTTTTAATTGGGACTTTGTATTGAAAAAATATAGTAAAATTATTTAATTAAATGATTAATATGGTGACACACAATTGATACTGTATTTGAAATGTTTAAGCTATCTATATTCTTGTTAATATCTATTCTAAATCTGAAATCTGAATGAAGTAATGTTTTTTGTTTAAGTCCATATCCTTCAGAACCAAAAAGTAAAATATTTTTCCCCTTCCAATCATGTTCAGTAAAATTCTTTTTTGCAGATACATCAAATGCACTTACCCAAAAATCTTTAGTTTTTAAGTATTTTAATGTTGTGTTAATATTAGAAACTTTAAATAAATTAATATGCTCTGTGCCTCCACTAGCACTTTTATAAAGTAATTTACTTTTAGATGGAAACGACCGTTCTTTTACAATAATACCATCAATGTTAAAAGATACAGCGCTTCTTATAATTGAACCAATGTTTCTTGGATCGGTTACCTCTTCCAACGCTATAAAGTTTATATCTTTTTTGGGGTTGTTTATTATAAATTCTTTTATAGTTATTTCCTCTAGCTGCTCAACCTCAGCAATTAATCCTTGATGCGTTATTTCATCTTTTCCACAAAGATTGTCCAATTCTCTCTTTGATTTGTAAAAAACGTGAATGTTTTTAAGAAGGTTTAGGTGTTGATTTTCCCTATTTAAAGTTTTTTTAGCATCCTCAGTAACAAAGACCCTTTCTATTTTCCTTCTTGGGTTTTTTAAGGCCTCAACTACAGCATGTTTTCCGACAATTAAAAATGTTGTTTTTTTCATGAATTTTATGATCTTTTTTCAAATAAATAGCATATTTAAACATAAAATGATTTATTGCTTTTATTACTTAACACGCTTATAAAACCCTTGTTGTTAAATACTTTTTAAGTTATTGGGTATCCCTTAACAAGATTATTAAGGAGGGGTACCAAAGCGGTCAAATGGGGCGGGCTGTAAACCCGTTGACTTCGGTCTTCGAAAGTTCGAATCTTTCCCCCTCCACCAAACTTAANTANTTTAATAANNTAGAGCGNNANNAGTTTGGATATTGCGGGTGTAGTTCAATGGTAGAACGCTAGNCTTCCAAGCTGGATGTAAGGGTTCGATTCCCTTTACCCGCTCCAANAATTATAAACAAGAAANNNAAANNAAAAGGAAAAGTAATGTCNAAAGAAAAGTTNNNNAGAAATAAACCNCANTGTAACATNGGTACAATNGGNCANGTNGANCATGGNAAAACNACTTTAACNGCNGCNATNACAAAAGTNTTNTCNGAANNNGGTGGTGCNAANTTTGTTGCNTATGATCAAATNGATAAAGCTCCNGAAGAAAANGANAGAGGAATTACTATTTCAACTGCTCACGTTGAGTATGAAACTGCAAAAAGACATTACGCACACGTTGACTGTCCAGGGCACGCTGACTACGTTAAAAATATGATAACGGGTGCAGCTCAAATGGATGGAGCTATACTTGTTGTTAATGCTGCGGATGGCCCCATGCCACAAACAAGAGAACATATTTTGTTAGCTCGTCAAGTAGGCGTACCTGCAATTGTTGTATTTTTAAATAAAATTGATCAAGTAAAGGATAAAGAATTAGTTGATTTAGTAGAAACAGAAATTAGAGAATTATTAACTTCATATAAATTCCCTGGTGATAAAATTCCAATAATTAAAGGATCAGCTTTAAATGCAGTAGAAGGAAAAGATGAAGCAACTGGGAAAAATGCAATTATGGAACTTATGAAAGCTGTTGATGAAACTATTCCTCAACCTAATAGACCTAAAGATAAACCGTTCTTGATGCCTGTAGAAGATGTTTTTTCAATTTCAGGAAGAGGAACAGTTGTTACCGGTAGAGTTGAACAAGGAGTGGTAAAAGTTGGAGAGGAAATTGAAATAGTTGGTATAAAAGATACGAAAAAATCTGTTTGTACTGGTGTTGAAATGTTCAGAAAACTTTTAGATACTGGTGAAGCTGGTGATAATATCGGAGCTCTTTTAAGAGGTGTTGAAAGAGAAGATGTAGAGAGAGGGCAGGTTCTTGCTAAACCTGGATCTGTTACACCGCATACAGAGTTTGAAGCTCAGGCATATATTTTAAAAAAAGAAGAAGGAGGAAGACACACTCCATTCTTTACAAAGTATAGACCGCAGTTTTATTTTAGAACTACAGATGTTACTGGTGAAGTTACTTTACCTTCAGGCACAGAAATGGTTATGCCTGGTGATGACGGTAAGTTTACTGTTAAACTAATAACGCCTATTGCAATGAGTGAAAAATTAAATTTTGCAATCAGAGAAGGTGGCAAAACAGTTGGAGCTGGAGTAGTAACAAAAATTTTAAAATAAACTACTAGGAGCGTAGTTCAATTGGTAGAGCGCCGGTCTCCAAAACCGGAGGTTGTGGGTTCGAGTCCCTCCGCTCCTGCCAAAAAATTAATTTTTAAATATGAAAAATCCTTTAAAATTTGTTCAGGAAGTAAAACAAGAAGGTTTCAGGATAACTTGGCCAACAAAAAAGGAGACTTTGACAGGTTCTCTAATGGTATTTGGTTTGGCTTCAATTGCAGCAATATTTTTCTTACTACTTGATCAAGTATTAAGGTTTTTTCTAAATATTCTTTTAACTTTAAACTTTTAAATATGAACTGGTATATCGTACAAGCATACTCAGGATTTGAAAAAAAAGTAGTTGATTCAATTAAAGATGCACTTTCTAAAAAAAAACTAGAGTCAAATTTGGAGCAGATTTTAGTTCCAACTCATCAAGTTACTGAGGTTAAAAAAGGAAAAAGGACGAAAAGAGAGAAAAAATATTTTCCAGGTTACGTTTTAGTAAAGGTTAATTTAAGTAAAGAAATTTATCATCTAATTAAAAATATTCAAAAAGTAAGCGGTTTTTTGGGTTCTGCAGACCAACCTACCCCTATATCAGATAAGGAAATTCAAAGAATTTTAGGGCAAGTTTCAGAAAGTGCAATAAATCAAAAAAGTGGTATAACATTCGAGATTGGAGAAAAAGTAAAAGTATGCGATGGACCTTTTGCTTCGTTTAATGGTTTGATTGAGGAAATTGATGAAGAAAAGTCTAGAATTAAAGTTTCTGTATCTATTTTTGGTAGACCAACGCCAGTAGATTTAGAATTTAATCAAGTAGAAAAAACATAATTATGGCGAAAGAAATTGCAGGATACGTTAAATTACAAATTAAAGGTGGCCAAGCTAATCCAGCTCCACCGGTAGGGCCTGCCCTTGGGCAAAGAGGAATAAATATTATGGAATTCTGTAAAGCGTTTAATGAAAAGACAAAATCTTTTATGGGAAAACCAGTTCCGGTAGTAATAACTGTGTACAAAGATAAAAAGTTTGACTTTATAATTAAATCTCCTCCTGCATCACATTTTATTAGGGAAGCTGCAAAACTTAAAAGCGGTTCAAAAGAACCTGGGAGAGTTATAGCTGGATCAATTACAATGAAACAGGCTGAGACTATAGCAAAAGAAAAAATGAAAGATTTAAATGCGTTTGATCTTAAGGAAGCAACTAAAATCATTTGTGGTTCAGCACGATCGATGGGAATAGAGGTAAAAGAATAATGAGAAAAAGATCAAAAAGATATAAAGCTATAGAAAAAGATAAAACAATTGAAAAAAAAAAAAGACTTAAAAGAAATCTTTGAGTTAGTTAAAAAAAATTCTACTTGTAAATTTGATGAGTCAGTGGATGTCTCATTAAGATTAAACCTTAAGCAATCTAAAGGTGGCGACTTTAATTTAAGGACAACTGTTAATCTGCCTAATGGTTCTGGCAAAAAAGTTAAGATAGCTGTTTTATGTGGACCAGATAAAGTGGAGGAAGCCAAAAAGAGCGGGGCTGATATTGCTGGATCAGATGAATTATTAGATCAAATATCAAAAGGCAAGCTAAATTTTAGCAAATTAATTTGCACTCCAGATATGATGTCTAAAATAGGTAAGCTTGGAAAAATATTAGGCCCAAAAGGTTTAATGCCAAATCCTAAACTAGGGACTGTTACTACAGATGTAAAAAACTCAGTCCAAGATTTTAAAAAAGGACTTGTTGAAATTAAAACAGACAAAGACGGCAATTTAGGTTCGACTATTGGAAGAAAAAGTTTTTCTAACGACAACTTACTAAACAATTTTAATCATTTAATCGATACAATTAAAAAAGAAAAACCTGACGCAATAAAGGGTGAATTTATTAAGAATGTTTATATTACTTCTACTATGGGAATTTCTTATAAGGCAGGAGTTAAGAGATAATTTTATGATGAATAAAGAGAGCAAGAAAAATTATATAGAAGAGATGAAAAAAGTTTTTTCATCAAGCGAAGCGGTTATGATAGCTCAATATCAAGGATTAAATGTCAAAGAATTAGATAATCTAAGAAAAGAATTAAGAGAAAAAGATATTTTATTCAAAATAACAAAAAACAGAATTACAAAAATTGCTTTAAAAGACTCTCCTTGCAAAGATTTAGAAAAATATTTCAAAGGACCTACAGCAGCAGCAATGTCTTCTGATCCAATTACATCAGCTAAAATTTTGACTAAATTTGCAAAATCTAATAAAAAATTAAAAATTGTAGCTGGTTTCATGGATGGTAAGGTTTTAGACCAAAATGAAGTGGCTATAATTGCCGCTCTACCTACTCTTGAAGAAGCAAGGGCTAAAATAGTGGGAATTTTAGCTTCCCCAGCTCAAAAATTATTAAGTATTTTACTTGCACCTGGCTCAAAAATTGCTAATTTAACGCGCGCAAAGAGTTTAAAAAAATAATTCATAGGATTCACAATGGCAGATTTAAATAAAATAATTGACGATTTATCCAAACTAACTGTAGTTGAAGCAGCTGAACTATCTAAACAACTTGAAGAAAAATGGGGAGTAACAGCAGCAGCTCCAGTTGCAGCAGCGGCCGGTGCAGCAGCTCCAGCAGCAGCAGAAGAAAAATCAGAATTTACAGTTTTTCTTGCATCTGCAGGAGATAAAAAAATTAACGTTATTAAAGAGGTAAGATCTTTTACAGGTTTAGGCTTAAAAGAAGCTAAAGATTTGGTTGAAGCAGCTCCAAAAGAGCTTAAAGCGGGCGTTGCAAAAAAAGAGGCAGAAGAAGTTAAGAAAAAGTTAGAAGCAGCGGGCGCAAAAGTAGAATTAAAGTAAATAAATTTTTGTAGTACTTTGTTGAAGTCTTAAATAACTTCAGCAATTTTTTTAGTTAATGGAATTATCTTTTACTCAAAAGAAAAGTATAAGGAAAAATTTTGGTAAACTTGTTGAGGGTTTATCAATTCCCAATCTTATTGAAGTTCAAAAAAATTCATACAACGAGTTTCTTGAGTCAAAATCACTTTCAGAATTCAAAGATCAATTAACAAAGGGAATAAATAAAGTTTTCACAAGTATATTTCCTATTGAGGACGGAACAGATAAATCAACATTAGAATATATTTCTTATAAGTTAGAAAAACCTAAATTTGATGTTTTAGAATGTAAACAAAGAAGTTTAACATATTCAGGGTCATTAAAAGCTAACTTGAGATTAGTAGTTTATGATATAGACCAGGAAAATAATACTAAACAGATTTTATCCGCAAAAGAGCAAGAAGTCTTTATAGGTGAACTGCCATTAATGACTCCAAGCGGCACTTTCCTCGTAAACGGAGTGGAGAGAGTAGTTGTAAATCAAATGCATCGAAGTCCCGGTGTATTTTTTGACCACGATAAAGGCAAAACTCACTCTAGTGGAAAATTATTATTTAATTGTAGAATTATTCCTGGCAGAGGATCTTGGCTTGATTTTGAATTTGACCCTAAAGATGTCTTGTATTTTAGAATTGATCGAAAGAAGAAGTTACCTGTCACTACTATTCTTTATGCTTTAGGCCTTACAAGAGAAAAAATTATTGAATCATTTTACTCTACACACCTCCTTCAATATAAAAAAGAAGATAATCTATGGAGTACAAAATTTATCCCAGAAAATTATAAAAGACCAATAAAACTCTCTTATGATTTGATTAATGCGGATAATAAAAAAAAGGTTTTAAGCAAGGGTGAAAAAATAAATTACATTATCGCACAAAAATTAAAAGAAAAAAAATTATCAGAAATTATAGTATCTAAAAATGAGATAATTGGAAATTACGTCGCTGACAATGTTAAGGAAAAAAATGGTGAAACAATTATTAGATCAGGATTTGATATAACGGAGGAAGTTTACGAAAAGATAATAAACGAAGGAATATCTCTTTTAAAATTAGTTAGCGTCGATCCTATAAACAAAGGGCCCTATTTGCTTCATTCATTAAAATTGGACAAAAATAACAACAAAGATGAAGCTCTAAATGATATTTATAAAGTATTGAGACCTGGAGAAGCTCCTACTATTGAAATAGCTGAAGAAATTTTTAAAAATTTATATTTTAATAAAGATCGATATGACCTTTCAGAGGTAGGTAGAGTTAAATTAAATTCTAAACTAAATCTTCCAAAAAATCTGGATCAAACCATTTTAAACAAAGAAGATATCATTTCTATAATTAAGTTTATGTTGGATTTGAGAGATGGAAAAGGTGAAGTCGACGACATAGATCATTTGGGCAATAGAAGAGTTAGATCTGTTGGAGAGTTAGTTGAAAATCAATTTAGAATAGGACTTTTACGTATGGAAAGAACTGTTAAAGAGAAAATGTCTACATTTTTAGAAATAGAGTCAGCTATGCCACAAGATTTAATTAACGCAAAGCCTATTACAACATCTTTAAAAGATTTTTTTGCAACGTCTCAACTTTCACAATTTATGGACCAAACAAATCCATTATCAGAAATAACACACAAAAGAAGAGTTTCAGCTTTAGGTCCAGGTGGATTAACAAGGGAAAGAGCAGGCTTTGAAGTAAGAGACGTTCACCCAACACATTACGGGAGAATATGTCCTATAGAAACACCTGAAGGACCAAACATAGGACTAATAAACAGTCTAGCTACTTATTGTAGAGTTAATAAATACGGATACATTGAAAGCCCTTATAAGAAAGTTGAAAAAGGAAAAGTGACTAATCAAGTTGAATATTTGTCCGCAATAGATGAGGAAAAATTTACTATTGCTCAAGCAAACTCAACTATAGATAAAAACGGGTATTTTGAAGAAGAATTAGTATCGTGCAGAAAAAGTTTAAATTTTCTTTTATCAAGCAAAGAAAATATTGATTATATCGATGTATCTCCAAAGCAGTTAGTTTCTGTAGCAGCAGCTCTGATTCCATTTTTAGAAAATGACGATGCTAATAGAGCACTTATGGGATCAAATATGATGAGACAAGCTGTTCCTTTATTGAAACCAGAATCTCCATTAGTAGGCACAGGAATAGAATCAGATGTTGCATTGGACTCTGGCGTAACTATTGTGGCAAAAAGAAACGGGGTAGTTGATAAAATTGATGGAAAAAGAATTGTTGTTAAAGCGATAGATGATAAGGATTTATCAAAGTCTGGTGTTGATATTTATAATTTATCTAAATTTAAAAGATCAAACCAAAATACATGTATCAACCAAAAACCTTTGGTTAAGGTAGGAGACTCAATTAAAAAAGGAGACATAATAGCTGACGGCCCAGCAACCAAACTAGGGGAGTTGGCTTTAGGCAAAAATGTTACCGTCGCATTCATGCCTTGGCAAGGTTATAACTTTGAAGACTCCATCTTAATTTCTGAAAGATGTGTAACAGATGATGTTTTTACTTCTATTCATATCGAAGAATACGAGTCAATGGCAAGAGACACTAAACTTGGTGCTGAAGAAATTACAAGAGATATACCGAATGTTAGTGAGGAAAGTTTAAGAAATTTAGACGAGTCAGGAATTGTTTATGTTGGAGCAGAGGTAAAACCAGGCGATATCTTAGTTGGAAAGGTTACTCCTAAAAGCGAAACATCCTCAAGCCCAGAAGAGAAATTATTAAGATCAATATTTGGTGAAAAAGCGACAGATGTAAGAGACTCATCTTTAAAACTCCCATCAGGCAGTACAGGTGTTGTTATAGATGTAAGAGTTTTTAATAGACATGGAATAGAAAAAGACGAAAGGTCTTTAGCCATAGAAAGATCAGAAATTGAGGCAATTCAAGAAGACAAAAAAGTAGAAGAGGAAATTTTAGTAAGAAATATAATGTTAAGAGCAATAGACTTAATTAAAAATCAGAAAATTAACAAAGATTATAAAGATTTAAAATCAAATGAAACTTTAAATGAAGATAGTTTAAAAAAGTTATCATTAAAAGATATTTGGAAACTTTCATTCTCTAACGATGTTCTAAATAATAATATTTTAAAATTAAAAAAACAATTTGATGATGCGTCTGAAGATATTAAATTAAGATTTGAAGACAAAGTAATTAAAATCAAACAAGGAGATGATCTTTTACCAACAGTTATGAAAGTTGTTAAAGTCTTTGTTGCAGTTAAAAGAAGATTGAGACCAGGTGATAAAATGGCTGGGAGGCATGGCAACAAAGGAGTGGTAAGTAAAATTGTGCCTATTGAGGATATGCCTTATATGGAAAATGGAAAGCCAGTTGATATTGTCCTTAATCCTTTAGGTGTACCAAGTAGAATGAACGTAGGTCAAATATTAGAAACACATTTGGGTTGGGCATGCTCTGAGCTTGGAGAACAAGTTAAAGATCTATTAAAAGATTTTGAAAGTAAATTAGAACAAATTAAAAAAAAATTGAAAGATGTTTACACTCAAGATTATTATAATTCTGTAATCAGTAAATTTGATAAAAAAGAAATACATGAATTAGTTCAAAATTTGTCTAATGGTGTCCCAATATCAACTCCGGTTTTTGATGGAGCTTCTACAGAAGCTATAACAAAAATGTTAGATCTGTCTGGACTGCCAAATACTGGTCAAACTACTCTTTGGGATGGAATTTCGGGTGAAAAATTTGATAGGCCAGTAACTGTTGGTACTATTTACATGTTAAAACTCAACCACTTAGTCGAAGACAAAATACACGCTAGATCCACTGGACCTTATAGTTTAGTCACTCAACAACCTTTAGGTGGAAAAGCTCAATTAGGTGGACAGAGATTTGGAGAGATGGAAGTTTGGGCTTTAGAAGCTTACGGAGCATCTTATACTTTACAAGAAATGTTAACAGTTAAATCTGATGATGTTGCCGGCAGAACAAAAGTTTATGAAACTATAGTTAAAGGTAATAATAATTTTGAGTCTGGAGTTCCGGAGTCTTTTAACGTTTTAATAAAGGAAATCAGAGCCCTAGGATTAAATATAGAATTGAATTAAATGGAAAAAAATATAACAAAAAATTTTCAAAGCAATCTTCCAGAAAATAACTTTGGATCAATAAAAATAACTTTAGCTAGTCCGGAGAAAATAAAATCATGGTCTTTTGGAGAAATAAAGAAACCGGAAACAATTAATTATAGAACTTTCAGACCTGAAAAGGATGGGTTGTTTTGCGCAAGAATTTTCGGTCCAGTGAAAGATTACGAGTGTTTATGCGGTAAATATAAACGGATGAAATTTAGAGGTATTATTTGTGAAAAGTGTGGAGTTGAAATTACTAAATCTAATGTAAGACGAGAACGAATGGGACATATCGATTTAGCTTGTCCAGTAGCACATATTTGGTTTCTAAAATCTTTACCAAGCCGAATAGCATTAGCTATTGATATGAAATTAAAAGAAGTTGAAAAAGTATTATATTTTGAAAGCTTCATAGTTATTGAACCAGGGTTAACAACCTTAAAAAAAGGACAATTACTTAGCGAAGAAGCTTTAAGTAAAGCCCAAGAAGAGTTTGGCGAAGATTCTTTCACCGCCGGTATAGGAGCTGAGGCAGTAAGAGATATATTATTAAATTTAGATTTAGTAAAAGAACAAAAAAAATTAAGAGACGCTTTAAAAGAAATTAAATCCAAAGTTACAGAAGAGAGAACAATTAAAAGATTAAAACTAATTGAGTCATTTATTTCATCTGAAAATAAACCTGAATGGATGATTTTAACAACTGTTCCAGTAATACCTCCAGAGCTTAGACCTTTGGTGCCACTTGATGGAGGTAGATTTGCTACTTCAGATTTGAACGATCTTTATAGAAGAGTTATTAATAGAAATAACAGATTGAAAAGATTATTAGATCTTAAAGCCCCAGACATAATTATAAGAAATGAAAAAAGAATGCTTCAAGAATCAGTAGACGCACTTTTTGACAATGGAAGAAGAGGAAGAGTAATCACAGGAACCGGTAAGAGACCTCTAAAATCTTTGGCAGAAATGTTAAAGGGAAAACAAGGTAGATTTAGACAAAATTTACTAGGTAAAAGAGTAGATTATTCAGGTCGATCAGTAATCGTGGTTGGACCAGAGCTAAAATTACATCAATGTGGTTTACCAAAAAAAATGGCTTTAGAACTTTTTAAACCTTTTTTATACGCAAGATTAGACAAACTAGGTTTAGCAACAACTATTAAGCAGGCTAAAAGATTAGTTGAAAAAGAGAAAAGTGAAGTTTGGGATGCTTTAGAACATATTATAAGAGAACACCCAGTAATTTTAAACCGTGCACCTACTTTACATAGATTAGGAGTCCAAGCTTTTGAAGCAAAACTTATTGAGGGAAATGCAATAGAGTTGCATCCACTCGTTTGCGCTGCATTTAATGCGGATTTTGATGGTGATCAAATGGCTGTACACATTCCACTAAGCTTAGAAGCTCAATTAGAAGCAAGAGTTTTAATGATGTCAACTAATAACATACTAAGTCCATCTAATGGAAAACCAATAATAGTGCCTAGTCAGGACATTGTATTAGGTATTTATTATTTATCACAGTATCATGACAAGAAAGACGAGAAACCATCAGGTATTTTTTCAAATATTTTTGAAATCGAGCAAGCTTTAGAAAATAAATCAATAAGTATTCACTCAAAGATTATTTCTGTATTTAATACGATTGATGAAAGCGGAAAAGAAACTAAACAAAAATTTCAGAGCACTGCAGGAAGATTTCTATTAGCTAACGTTTTACCAAAACACCATAAGATAAAATTTACTTTGGTTGACAGGCTATTAACAAAAAAGAATGTTTCTGAAGTAATAGATACTATTTTTAGATTTTGTGGACAGAAAGAGACTGTTTTATTTTGCGATAAGATAAAAAGTCTAGGATTTAAACACGCTTTCAAAGCAGGAATATCTTTTGGTAAAGATGATCTGATTATTCCAAAAACTAAGCAAAAATTAATTAATGAAACTAAGAAAAAAATTGAAGAATATGAGAAACAATATTCTGAAGGATTAATAACAAGAGGGGAAAAATATAATAAGGTAGTTGATATTTGGTCTAAATGTACAGATACAGTAGCTAACGAAATGATGAAAGAGATATCTTCAGCTGAAAAAACATTTCCAAATGGAAGGATAGAAACAAACTCAGTTTACATGATGGCTGACTCAGGTGCTCGAGGTTCTCAAGCTCAAATGAAACAATTAGCAGGAATGAGAGGGCTTATTGCAAAACCTTCGGGTGAAATTATTGAAACTCCTATAATAGCAAATTTCAAAGAAGGATTAACTGTTTTAGAATATTTTAATTCTACTCATGGTGCCAGAAAAGGTCTTGCTGATACAGCTTTAAAGACTGCTAATTCTGGTTATTTAACAAGAAGACTGTGTGATGTAGCTCAAGACCTTCAGGTTACCATTGAAGATTGTAATTCAAAATCCTCAATAACACTAACTGAAATAATTGAAGGTGGTAATATTTTAGTGAGTTTATCAGAAAGAGTTCTGGGCAGAGTTCCAGCAGCTGATATAAAAAACCCAATAACTGGAGAGGTTATAATAAAAAAAAAGAAATTAATAACAGAAAAGGATTGTGAATTAATCGATGCAGCTGGAGTAAAATCTATTAATGTTCATTCAGTTATAACATGTGAGGCTAAAAGAGGTGTTTGTCAAACTTGTTATGGTAGAGATTTAGCAAGAGGTAAATTAGTTAGCATAGGTGAAGCTATTGGTATGATTGCTGCGCAGTCTATCGGTGAACCTGGAACACAGTTAACTATGAGAACCTTTCACGTTGGAGGAACAGCTCAAATTAAAGAAGAATCTCAAATTGTATGTCAAACAAAAGGTAGATTAAATATTATAAACAAAAATTTAATCGAGGATTCTAAAAAAAATACAATTGTTATGGGAAGAAATACTCAGCTATCTATTGAAGATGAAAATAAGATTCAACTTGCTATCTATAAAGTTAATTACGGCTCTAAAATATTTTTTAAAGATGGTGATTTAATTGAAAAAGGAAAAAAAATTGCAGAATGGGACCCCTACACATTACCAGTAATTGCCGAGACAAGTGGTACAGTAAGCTATATGGACCTTATAGAAGGAACTTCACTTACAGAGACTCTTGATGATGCAACAGGAATTTCATCTAAATCTGTTACAGATTGGAAATCATTAGCGAAAAACTCTGAATTAAAACCCAGAATTACACTAAGAGATGACAAAGGTGCAGTAATTAAAAAGGCTGATGGAAACGAGGCAAGGTATTACTTAGTTCCGGATACAATTCTTTCAGTTAAAGATGGTCAAAAAGTTTCTGCAGGAGACGTATTAGCTAGACTACCAAAAGAAACATCTAAAACTAAAGATATTACTGGAGGTTTACCTAGAGTTGCTGAATTGTTTGAAGCAAGGAGACCAAAAGACAGTGCAATAATTGCAGAAAATGATGGCGTCATTCAATTTGGTAAAGAGGTAAGAGGTAAACAAAAAGTTTCAATTGTTTCAACAAAAGGTGAAACATCAAATTATTTAATACCAAAAGGAAAACATATTAATTTCAACCAAGGAGAAAAAATTAAAAAAGGAGAGTATTTACTAGACGGTAGCCCAGCTCCTCACGACATCTTAAGAATATTGGGAGTAGAACGTCTAACAGAATATTTTGTTAGTGAAGTTCAAGAAGTTTATAGATTGCAAGGAGTTGTCATAAATGACAAGCACATAGAAACAATAGTAAGACAAATGTTAAAAAAAGTTGAAATAAAAAATCCTGGTGATTCAGATTTACTGCTTGGAGAGGTTATAGACTTACTTGATGTAGAAAAAATTAATGATGATTTAAAAACAAAAAATAAAAAACCTTGTAACTATGAAAGGGTTTTATTAGGTATAACTAAAGCTTCTTTACAGACAAATTCATTCATTTCTGCGGCTTCCTTCCAAGAAACTACTAGAGTTTTAACTGATGCATCTATTAAAGGAAAAGTAGATAATTTACAGGGTTTAAAAGAAAACGTTATAGTTGGAAGATTAGTTCCTGCAGGTACTGGACTTACTAAAATGGCATGGGATAACGAAGCAAGAAAACAGGATAAGTTAAGATTAGAAGAGTTAAAAAAACAACAGATAGAAACTCCTCAAACTAGCGAATAAACCGCATATTTTAAAGATTATATTGCCCTATTAAATATTGACTTTTGTACTTTCAATGTTAGTTTAGCGCACATTTTGATAGTTGGAAGTAAGGTAGTATTTAACCTTAAACACTAACTTTAAACCTTGAAATCAAGGCCTGCCTTTCGGTTCAATATCAAAATATAGTTATGCCAACAATAAACCAACTAATTAAAAAAGGTAGGACTAAACCAATCTTACGTAATAAGGTCCCAGCTTTAGAAAGACAACCTTTGAAAAGAGGTGTTTGCGTTAAGGTTTATACTACAACTCCAAAAAAACCGAATTCAGCATTAAGAAAAGTTGCAAGAGTAAGATTATCCAACGGTTTTGAAGTTACAGCCTACATACCAGGTGAAGGTCATAACCTACAAGAGCACTCTGTAGTTTTAATACGTGGCGGTAGAGTAAAAGATTTACCAGGAGTCAGATATCATATTCTTCGAGGAAATTTAGACACACAAGGTGTTGCAAATAGAAAAAAAAGAAGATCATTATACGGAACAAAGAAACCAAAATAATACTTATGTCTAGAAAAAGAAAAGCTCCGATAAGAAAAATTTATCCAGATCCTAAATATGGATCAGTTGTAATATCTAAATTCATAAATTCAATCATGTATGATGGAAAAAGATCTACAGCCGAAAAAATTCTTTATTCAGCATTAGAAAAAATAAAAGAAAAAAGTAAAGAAGATCCAGTAAAAATTTTCAATTCAGCTATAAGCAATGTAAAGCCAAATCTTGAAGTTAGATCAAGAAGAGTCGGAGGAGCCACATATCAAGTCCCTGTCGAAGTCAAATCAAGTAGATCACAAGCTTTAGCTTTAAGATGGATAATGGATGCTACAAGGAAAAGAAAAAACAAAACAATGGCAGAAAAATTATATTTTGAACTTTTAGACGCTTCACAAAATAAAGGATCAGCAATAAAAAAAAGAGAGGATACACATAAAATGGCAGAGTCAAATAAGGCTTTTGCTCATTTTAGATGGTAACTATATGTCAAAAAAATATTCATTAGACAAATATAGAAACATTGGAATCATGGCGCATATAGATGCTGGTAAAACAACAACTACTGAAAGAATTCTCTATTATACTGGAAAAAGCCATAAGATCGGGGAAGTTCATGATGGTGCTGCAACTATGGACTGGATGGAACAAGAACAAGAAAGAGGTATAACAATTACGTCAGCAGCTACAACATGTTTTTGGAAAGATCATAGAATTAATATAATCGATACACCGGGTCACGTAGACTTTACAATTGAAGTAGAAAGATCACTAAAAGTTTTAGATGGCGCTGTTGCTGTTTTCGATGGAGTTGCAGGTGTAGAGCCACAATCAGAAACTGTCTGGAGACAGGCCGACAAATATAAAGTGCCAAGAATATGTTTTGTAAATAAACTAGACAGAACTGGCGCTGACTTCTTTAGATGTGTCGATATGATTAAGGAACGATTAGGCTCTAAACCTTTAGTATTACAAATTCCAGTTGGGATTGAAGCTGATTTAAAAGGAATTGTTGACTTAGTTAAAATGAAAGCAGTTTTGTGGAAAGAAGAAAAACTAGGGGCTGAGTTTGAAGTTGTAGAAATTCCTTCAGATCTAAAAGAAAAAGCAGCTAAATACAGAAAAGAGCTAGTCGAAACAGCTGTAGAAGAAGATGAGAAATTAATGGAGGCTTACCTTGAGGGAAAAGAGCCGTCAGAAAGTGATCTTATTAAATGTATTAGAAAAGGAACTTTAGGTTTTAATTTTGTACCTATAACTACAGGGTCTGCATTTAAAAATAAGGGAGTCCAACCACTATTAGATGCAGTAGTAGATTATCTACCTAGTCCACAAGATCTAAAATCTATTGAGGGAACTAAACTTGGATCTGAAGAAAAGGTTGAAATGAAATTTTCTGACAGCGAACCCTTTTCAGCTCTAGCATTTAAAGTAGCTAACGACCCGTTTGTAGGTTCACTAACCTTCATAAGAATTTATTCTGGTACAATTAAAGCAGGAACATCCATTTACAATTCATCAAAAGAAAAATCAGAAAGAGTGGGAAGAATGCTACTCATGCACGCAAACAGTAGAGAAGATATTAAAGAAGCAAATGCTGGAGATATAGTAGCGCTAGCTGGTTTGAAATATACAATAACCGGACATACATTGTGCGAGGAAGACAAACCAATTTTATTAGAGCCAATGGAATTTCCAGACCCTGTTATAGAAATTGCTGTTGAGCCAAAAACTAAAGCAGACCAAGAAAAAATGGGAGAAGCTTTAGGAAGACTAGCTAAAGAAGATCCTTCCTTTAGGGTAACTTCAGACGAGGAATCAGGTCAAACAATTATTAAAGGAATGGGTGAACTGCACTTAGATATAATCGTAGATAGAATGAAAAGAGAATTTAAAGTAGAAGCAAACATAGGAGCACCTCAGGTAGCTTACAGAGAAACTATTTTAGGCTCATCTGAAGTTACATATATTCATAAAAAACAAAGTGGGGGTGCCGGCCAATTTGCAAAAGTAACTCTAAATGTCGAGCCTTTAGAACCTGGAAAAGGGAGAGAAGTTGAAAATAAAATCAAAGGTGGCGCTATACCAAAAGAATTTATTCCCGGTGTAGAAAAAGGAGTTGTAAGTGTAGCTGATAGTGGAATTTTAGCAGGATTTCCTTTAATTGATTATAAAGTAACTATATTAGATGGATTACATCACGATGTAGACTCAAGTGTATTAGCATTTGAAATAGCTTCTAGAATGTGTTTTAGAGAAGCCTGTCAAAAAGCAACTTTAAAATTATTAGAACCAGTAATGAAAGTAGAAGTTGTTACTCCTGAAGATTTTATGGGTGATGTAATTGGAGACTTAAATAGTAGAAGAGGACAGGTTGGTTCAACCGAACCAAGAGGAAATGCAACTGTTATTGCCGCGACAGTTCCATTAGCTAATATGTTTGGTTATATAAATAATTTGAGATCATCTACACAAGGAAGAGCTCAATATACAATGCAATTTAGTCACTACGATAAAGTTCCACAAAATGTTCAAGATGAAGTAACAAAAAAACTAGCTTAATTATGGATAAACAAAATATAAGAATACACTTAAAAGCATACGACAACAAAATTTTAGATTTGTCGACTGAAGAGATTGTCAATACCGCTAAGAGAACTGGCGCTCAAGTTAAGGGACCAATTCCGTTACCAACACGTATAGAAAGATATACTGTTTTAAGATCACCACATATAGATAAAAAAAGTAGAGAACAATTTGAGTCTAGAACACATAAAAGATTAATAGATATAATTGAACCAACTCCACAAACTGTAGAGGCTTTAATGAAATTAGATTTAGCATCCGGAGTAGATATTGAAATAAAAATTTGATTATGAGATTAGGATTATTAGGAACAAAATTAGGAATGACCAGAGAATTTATCAAATCTGGTCAATCTGTACCTGTTACAGTTATAAAAATTGAAAAAGGTCGTGTACTTGATGTCATAACTAAAGAAACGAGAGGATATTCTGCATTAAAAGTTGGATTTTTTAAAGTAAAGAATTCTAAATTGACAAAACAAATGAAAGGATATTTTGCAAAGAAAAAAACTGAACCTAAAAAAGTTCTTAAAGAATTTAGGTTAGAGAAATTAGAGGGTTTTAAAGAAGGAAACGAATTTGGTTTAGAAATTCTTAAAGATAAAAAATTTGTTGATATAAAATCAGAAACAATTGGTAAAGGTTTTGCCGGAGTAATGAAAAGACATAACTTTGCAGGGCTTAGGGCCTCACATGGAGTTTCTGTTTCTCATAGATCCCATGGTTCAACTGGGCAAAGACAAGATCCAGGTAAAGTTTTTAAAGGGAAAAAAATGGCAGGTCATATGGGCTCTAAAAATAGAACAATATTAAATCTAGAAATAATAAAATCTGATGTGCAAAATGATTTAATATACATTAAAGGTTCAATTCCAGGCTCAAGAAATACAAGAGTTTTACTTCGAGAGTCTATTAAAGACGTAAAAAGAAAAACGTTATTAGAGAAAATAGAATTCAAGATAAAAAAATTAGAAGCTCAAAAAGGTAAAAAAAAATAATATGAAACTACAATTATTAAATATAGATGGAAATAAAACAGAAACTATCGATGTATCTGATAAGGTTATTAACCTGAAGGTAAATCACAAGCTAATTAAGTATGTTGTAGATTGGCAATTAAATCATTTAAAACCAAGACTAGCTAAGACCAAACAAAGAAATGAAGTGAAAGGCTCCACAAGAAAAATTGTACCACAAAAAGGTACTGGTTCAGCAAGGCACGCCAGCAAAAAGGCACCATTATTTGTTGGAGGCGGAGTTGCCCATGGCCCAAAAGGTAATAATTACAAGATAAAAAAAATTAATAAAAAAGTTAGAAAGTTAGCTTTAGCCCAAACTTTATCAAAAAAAAATATTGACAAAAATTTGTTTATTTTATCTGACATAAAAAAAGAAATTAAAAAAACCAAAGAATTCAACAAGTTTTTAATTAATAATAAACTTTCAAGCGTTCTTATAGTTTCTGACAAAGAGACAGAAAAAAATATTAATAAATCTGTAAGAAATATAAAGGATATAAAAATTATTACTTATGATGGCACTAATATTTATGACCTTCTCAAATATAGAAATGTTATTTTAACATCTACATCAATTAAAAAATTAGAGGACAGGATCCTGAATGAAAAAAATTAATTATATAGACTCAATTAACCATCCTATTATTACGGAAAAAGCTACAGTTTTATCTGAACAAAATAAAACTGTGTTCAAAGTACACAAAAAAGCAAACAAGACTATTATAAAAAAAAATATAGAAAAAATATTTAAAGTAAAAGTTATTAAAATCAATATTGTAAATACAAAACGAAAGAAAAAAATCAAACAAGGTAAACCTTCAACAAAAAGTGGATATAAAAAAGCAATAATTACACTTAAAAAAGGTCAAAGTATTGATCTAACAACAGGATTATAAAATTACAATGGCATTAAAAACTTTTAAACCATATACAAAATCAAACAGGGGTACAGTTATAATAAACAAAGGTGCTCTTTGGAAAGGATCGCCTTACAAACCTCTTACCAGAGGTCAAACATCATCAGGTGGAAGAAATAATTATGGAAGAATAACCTCAAGATCTAAAGGAGCAGGTCATAAGAAGAAATTTAGAATAATAGATTTTATGAGAAAGAAAAAAAATGTTCCAGCTACAATTGAGAGAATTGAGTACGACCCAAATAGAACAGCATATATAGCTTTAATCAAATACGATGATAAAGAGATGAATTATATAATTTGCCCTCAAAGTCTTAAAGTTGGAGATAAAATAGAGTCTGGTAAAAATGTAGAGATTAAAATTGGTAACAATTTACAACTTAAAGATATACCTCCTGGCACTTCTTTGCATAATGTTGAATTGATACCTGGAAATGGCGGTAAACTTGCACGTTCTGCCGGATCATCAGTTACTTTATCCGGTTATGATGGTGATTATGCCATTATCAAACTAGCTTCAGGTGAAACAAGAAAAGTCAGAGGTGAATGTTCGGCAACAATTGGCGTAGTATCTAATCCAGATCAAAAAAATATTAAAATAGGTAAAGCAGGTAGAAACAGATGGCGAGGCAAACGACCATCAGTTAGAGGTGTAGCAATGAATCCGGTTGATCATCCTCATGGGGGTGGAGAAGGGAAAACATCAGGAGGTAGAAGTCCCGTCTCACCTTGGGGTCAGTCAGCTAAAGGCTTAAAAACAAGAAGACCAAAAAGAAGTGATAAATTAATTATAACAAGAAGAAAGAAGAGAAAATAAATATGGCGAGAGCTATTTGGAAAGGACCTTTTGTACACCCAAGTTTACTCAAAAAAGTAGACAAATTAAAAGGTCAAACTAATCGTAAACCTATAAAAACCTGGTCTAGAAACTCAACTATTATCCCTGATTTTGTGGGACAAAGCTTTTTAATTCATAATGGTAGAATTTTTATTCCAATAACTATTTCTGAAGAAATGGTGGGACATAAGTTAGGAGAATTTGCTCCTACAAGAACTTTTAAAGGACATACTCCTGCAGATAAAAAAGCTGCAGCAGCAGCTCCAGCTACAGGAGGTGCGGCAGCACCTGCAGCTAAATCAGGTGACTCAAAACCAGCTACACCAAAACCAAGTGAGGGATCAAATGTCAAAAAATAAATTATCAGTTAAAGCTATTAATAAAAACGTAAGATCTAGTTCACGAAAAATAGCCTTAGTATTAGATTATATTAGAGGAAAAAAAGCAGATGTAGCATTAAAAGACTTAGATTTTACTCGAAAAAAAGCAGCCAAAGATGTAAGCAAAACAGTTAAATCGGCAATTGCTAACGCCGAAAATAATTTTCAATACGATATTGACAATTTATTTATTAAAGAAGCATATGTTGGAAAGTCTTTAGTTATGAAAAGATTTAGACCTAGAGCAAAAGGAAGAGCTAGTCCTATAAAAAAACCGTTCAGCAGAATAACAATAGTTTTAGAGGAGAAATCGGAGGTGAGAGATGGGTCAAAAAGTTAATCCTATTGGTTTGAGATTAGGAGTAAATCGTGGATGGGATTCCATCTGGTTTGCTAAGAAAAAAGATTTTGGTAAATATCTCATAGAAGATTTTAAAATTAGACAGTACATAAAGAAAAGCATTGTGAATTCAGGAGTATCTGAAATTATAATAGAAAGATCATCTAAAAAGTGCACTGTTTCAATTCATACATCAAGACCTGGATTTGTTATAGGTAAAAAAGGTGCCGACATAGAAAAGATCAAAAAAAATATATCAAAAATTACAAATAATGAAGTTGCTGTAAATATCAAAGAAATAAAGAAACCCGAATTAAATGCAAATCTAGTTGCAGAAAATATAGCTCAGCAATTAGTAAAAAGAATTGCTTATAGACGAGCTATGAAAAGAGCTATGCAATCTGCAATGAGACTTAATGCTAAAGGAATAAAAGTAATGGTGAGTGGTAGACTAGCCGGAAATGAGATTGCAAGAACTGAATGGTTGAGAGAGGGAAGTATACCGCTACATACCCTTAGAGCAAATGTTGACTATGGTGAGGCAGAGGCTTTAACGACTTATGGAATAATTGGAGTAAAAGTATGGATTTATAAAGGTGAATTATTTAACAAAGATGTTGAAAAAGAAAAAATTGAAAGGGTAAAAAATGTTGCAGCCAACAAGAAGTAAATACAGAAAAGCCTTTAAAGGAAGAAT
>NHJA01000019.1:0-10530 GCA_002171845.1 Candidatus Pelagibacter sp. TMED203 | reverse complement strand
CTCCATCTGCGTTCAGAGTTGACCCTGTTATATCACTTGTAACATCTAGTGTCCCAGCCATAGTAACATTAGTTGTTCCTGTTGGAACTTGTATAACAGCAGTATCTGCATCATTCTTTATTGTTATATCATTTGTAGAACCTTGTCCTGTTAATATCAATCCCTCAGCAGAGGTAAACCCTATAGATGCATCATCTCCAGCTGCAGTGTCACCAGTTACATTTACTGTACCAGTTGCAGTTACATCACCAGTTACACCACCACTTAATGTTACTGCACCACTAAATGTGCCCCCCTCAGATGCTTTGACTGTATCTGCAACTGTGAATGTATCATAAACAACAACATTCACTTCGTCATTAGCGTTAAGTGCAGACAATCCAGCAACTGTATTTGCAGTTGAAGTATTGAAATCCTCATCTAACTTTAGTCGCACACCATTGAGATAAACATCAATATAGTTACCATCAGCAAAATTTAAATTTTTTCCATCAGCATCTGCACCACTAACAGAGGTATCTCCGTTAGATGCGAGAAAATGGAAAACAGTCCTTACTCCGAAATTTGGGCCTCTACCAAGATAAGGCATTAATCACTCCTATGTTATTTCCATGATGCTTAATGTTGCATCAATCTTTGCAGATACATCACAATCTATTTTTAAAACATCTGTTGCTTGTAATACGACTTTGTTTCCTGCCATTACCTCAAGTGTTGAACCAACGGGCACAGGTGCATCTTTGACTGCAAAAACAGTTTGGTTTGTTTCTGTGTCTGAGGTGTCTGATACTATCTGAACATCAACTGTTACTTGACTTGTATGAACATTACACAACATCAAACCAAGAACAACTGTGGTTGTAGAACCTGGCACAGTATATAACGTCAGAGGAGTACCAGCCGATGTTGGCATCGCATCATTTGTTTTAATTTTAAAAGTGTTCGCCATAGTTTTTCCTTTTTACTTATTTATATAAACTATCCAAGTGCAATCGCAAGAGCCGTGATATCACCAGCAACTGCAAGTGTATCTGTTGATGCTGGTAATGTTAATGTTACATCTGAGGTTGATGCAGGCCCAATCAGTGTTGCTTTGTTTGTTCCGTTACCACTGTTTTCAAAAAATTCTATAAAACCAGCAGAGGTAGAACCATTCTTTACAGATAGACTAGCACTATGCACACTTGTCTGTGAGAAAGTCACTGCACCAGCAGCTGCAATTGTAATAGAATCTGCATCACTGGCTGTACCTATAGTACCACCATCTTTGATTAGGATATCATCTTTGAATGTTACAATACCAGCAGATGAAACTGTCATTGCATCTGTTGCTGATGTAACACCTATTGTACCACCATCTTTGAAAACTATGTCGTCTGAAACTGTCAACAATCCAGCAGAACTTAGTGTCATTTTAGATGATGCGGCTTCACTTGCACCAGTATGAAATTCTAATTTTGTTGCATTACTACTTGAACTGAAGTCACCCTCTGATACTGCTTGTATCGCAGCCGCAACCAATATTGCATCTGTTCCTGTACCCTCATCTGGTGCCTGAAATCTAATTGCACCCATGACATCATCTGCAGCCATGTCTGTTTCACCAGTTTGTAGTGTAAGAATAATAGGTTTGTCATCAGCAGTTGCAGTGTGTTTGATATTTAATCCAGTATCAGCAACATGAGTAAGCGTAATCTCTTGGTCATTACCAAACTGTATCGTTCCACCATCTGCAAGAAACAAGTCTGAGAACTCTGCTGATGCAGAACCAAGTGTCGCTCCGTCTGCACTTGCTGGAAGGAGTGCAGTGTTTACTGAAGCACTTGTAATAGTTTTGTTTGTGAGTGTTTGTGTAGTGTCATCACCTACTAGATTGGTAGCAGCGGCAGGTAGAACCACAGTCACGTTACCAGAGTATGCAGAGTGAGGTGATGCCTGTAATTGTGTGTAGTGTGCGTTTGATGATTCACAGTAAAATCTTACATATGACTCTGCACCACCATTTTTGATTGATATAGCACCTTGTTGTATATCTACACCAGTTGAACCATCTATTCTTACAACACCAGTTCCATTAGGTGTAAGTGGAATATTAGCATTAGACGTAGATACTAATCCGTTGCCATTTACATCCAAATCGCCTCCAAGTTGAGGAGTCGTGTCTTCTACAACATTTGAAATTTCAGAGCCTGATACTATACCAGCAGTTAAAGTTGATCTTGTAATTTTTTTTAATCCACCCCCAGAGGTATCAACTGCAAGTAATACATCATCACTTGCAACTGTTGATATTTCAGATAAATCACCTACTGCGACTGAGTTAAAGTTTGTTCCGTCTGCAACTAAAAGATTACCAGACGTATTAGTTGCCATAGTGATGTCATCACCAGAAATGGTTATATCACCAGAGAAAGTTACGTTACCACCAGATGCGATTGTAATTGCAGCTGGTGTGGTTGCAGACCCAATAGTNCCACCATCTTTGATTATGACATCATCTTTNAATGTTACAATACCTGTAGATGCAAGTGTCATTATATCTGCGACAGAAGCATTACCNATTGTTCCAGCATCTTTAATTAAAAGGTCATCTGGTAATGTTGTGACACTTGTTGATGAGTCAGATATNATAACTGTACCAGATGCGTTTGGTAGTGATACAGTTCTATCGGCNGTTGGGTCTACNACTGTAAGTGTGGTTTCATNGTCGTCAGCAGTTGCACCCTCAAAGATAATTGTTCCGTCTTCTGCAACATTCATGGTGGTTACATTTTGAGTTGTTGTGGTTATCTCAGTAAACGCAACTTTACCAGCTTCNAACGCAGTGAGGTCAGACACAAGATTATTAAACTGTGTTCTCAGTTGTTCTAGAGTATTACTCTTGGTTATTGATGATGCNGNTATNGCCATTAGTTTCTATCCAATAAAGTTTTTAACATATCTTTAATTTCATGCATTTCACATTTCAGATTATTTATTTCTCTAGTTGCACCTCTTATTTCATCTCTTTGTCTTTGTGCTTCGTCTGCTCTTTTCTTTGCAAGATTATATGCGTTCTTATCTCTATTCACTATCGCATTAGTTCTTGTATCTCTAACTAAACTACTATATCCTTGCACTTTTATAAAATCACTCATCTTATGTTGCCAATGCAAGTATTCTCAAATCTTTAAGTAATGGTGGATTGGCTGCATCCGTCCCTTGTAATACTATTTTAATTTGAAATGTTGAAAACTCTGGAAGTGGGTCACCAATACCATCATCAGTCACACCAGCAGAGAACTGATATTCTTGGAAATCTGTCTCTGATAGTGAGTTTCTTACTGTGTTATCTGTAGTTCCAGTGGTATTAAAAAACGTAAACCCTTGTTCATCTATATCTTTAGACTCGTCAGACCCCAGAGTTTTGAAAAGAACTTTGATATCAGAGGTTGACTTTTTAATCGCAGAGAATATGACTTTGATTGATGTAGCAGGATTTTCTAGTGCAATACTTTTCGTTATGTAGATAGCTGCATTCTGGTCACCATCTGGTTCAGTTGATGCGTTGAAGTCAGTAGTCGGATACACATCAGATGAGCTATCAATATTGTTTATTCTGTTTGCGACCAGAACAGCTGATGCTCTACCCATATCAATAACAGGAGATAAATTTGGATTTGAGGTGAATAAGGTCAAGTCAATGAAAAATGATTTTGCACCAGACATCTCATTTGCTTCATTTACAGGGGATGCAACCATCCTTGATGTTTCAAATCTGAAGTTTTCATCTAATGTAAAATCTTTTGCATTTGCTCTTGACACAGTTGCGAATGATGTTTCTGTTCCACTTGGACTTGTTGCAGATGTTGTTCTAACTTGTGGTCTGATAAGTGTTCCATCTAACTCTAAAGTTTGTAATGAGGTTTTCATCAATTCAAATCTATAGTTCTCACTTGCGTATACAGCATTACCACCCACCTCATCATCCCCAGACGTTCCAGAAACAACTGGTGTTGTAGATACTGTCACAGTGTATGAGTCTATTCCAATATTAGAAATATCATTATGTGTTTTGTTTATCTCTGTCAAAGGAACAGAGTTGATCATATACAATTCTATTGTGGCACCAACTGCGTGTGCGGCTGCATCTGAATCACCAATACCTCTAGTCAAACTTGAAATAGTTGTTCCAGATATAGTTCCAGAAATAATTTCATTTGCAATCTTTACTGTTACAGTTCCAGAACTTGGAAAGTTTG
Organism: Candidatus Pelagibacter sp. TMED203; assembly: GCA_002171845.1. Taxonomy (GTDB): domain Bacteria; phylum Pseudomonadota; class Alphaproteobacteria; order Pelagibacterales; family Pelagibacteraceae; genus Pelagilacustribacter. The sequence continues at coordinate 6,289 of NHJA01000019.1, read as the reverse complement.
TCGCAGATGCTAGTATCAAACTGGTTGATGTTGTTGTTAGTGCATTCGTAGCAAGTGTCGTTGATATTCCAGATGATACACCAGTTATAACAACATTATTACTGGTTGAATACATACCATGATCTTTGTGTCTGACTTTGACCTCTGTGTTACTGTTTGTCATAACGATTGGATTTGATAATAATCTTTGTGCGTAAACAGGAGTTGTCGTTCCCTCTTCAACTGTTCTTGCTTCTAAGATATTGTCATTCTGCAATCTAACAATTGCAGAAGATGGATTAACAACTAAATCATCAGTTGTTGCTCCAAAGAAACTTCTAAGAGTAGGTGCTGTGAACTGTGCTTTATGTAAAGTAAATTTCATGTCTTGTGATTGTATTGCATTCCACACAGTATTGTTTTGTGACTTAAATAAAGAACCAAGATGTGGTTGACCAGATATAAGTCTATTTGTGCCACTCACATCTTGTTCACCCATTTGTGTTATCCATAGTTTATAATCTAAACTATTTGTCATAACCACGACACAATATTCAAAACCATCTTGCACATATACTGGTGAGTCAAATGTAAATGTCGTTGCAGAGTTTGCTGTGGTCGCATCTATGTTTACGTCTGCTGGTTCTAATACCTTTCTACCGAATGGTAAAAGTTTAGGGCCAGGATATCCGTTTACAACATTTCGTATCTCAACCCATACAGGCAGTATAGTATCTTTTTGAGAAAAGAACAAATCAACCTTTGTTATGAAACATCCACCCTGTTCTTGAACTAAGAATGTTTGTGCGAGTGGGTCAAAACCCATACATGGTGAAAAACTGCTAAAACCATCATGACCAGATGCACCCAATCCTGCTAAATTTGCTGTAGATATACCACCATACGATTCTTCATATTTTCCATAAACAATCATATCATGTTGTGCGAATGTAGCAGCTACATAATCCGATATAGATGGTGCGTGTGGATTTTCTTCATCATGCACATAACCACCCCCTGTGTGATTTTCATTTACCACATTTTGTATAATTTTTGTATATGTATTTTGTTCTGTAAAGGATTTTGTTTCCTCAACTGTTGTTTGAACAACCTCACCATTTCTAGTTGCAAGTATAGTTTCTTGTTCTGTTTCTAAAATACCATTTGCTTGGTAGATAGTATGACCAGAACTTGCAGGCAATATACTTTTTCTATTAGTTTGGTCAGAGGTAAGTCTAAATTCAATTTCACCAGTTCTAAATTTGAGTGCGTTCTCCTGTCCAGCAAATCTATGTTCTGGTATTCTAAAATTAAACTCAATCTTACCAGCACCATTAGTCTCCAACTGACTTCCTTCAACTGGACTATCATCACTTGAGTATTGTGCTTCAGTTGGTGTAACAAGTGAACTCACATCTTTACCATCAAAGAATGGATAAAGTTTAATGCCTGGTCTAAAACACGTTCCTGTTACAGAGATGGTTCTAGGTCTTATAAATGGTATTACAGCTCTTGCGATTATTTTTTTGCTGATTACTTCTTCTTCAACATTTTCTACAACAATCGTATTTAGTCCAGTTTTCTTTAAATCTGTTTTAACAGTTTCAATTGTCTTCACTGAAATTTCATCTTGAACATTACCTTGTTGAGAGACAAACTTTTCAGTTTCAGTATCAACTATACCACTCCATTGTGTTTCCCATGCGTTCCAAACTGTTCCTAGAGTGTTATTATTTTTTAAACCATTGAGTATCGTGTTGAAGTTACCCTCAACATTTATTATTATGGCAGGAACTGTTTCAGTTTCAAACCACTCGTCACCAGCTGGGTCTAAAGTTATTTTACCAACCCACTCTCTTATAAGATATGTTTGAACATTTTCAACTCTTGTTGCATATGGTTGTGTAATAAATGCAGCTGATGTGTATGGTAAGGTAATTAAGTCACCTGTTCTTTGATATCCAGCATTTGTTCTATCAGTATCAGTTGTGTTAATCTCAGTGAGTGCAACATTTCTCATGACACACTTTGGTCTAAGTTGGTGTCTTTGCATATCCATTGCAACATTGTAATCTTTATGCAATGTATCTCCAACTCTATGTCCAGAGAAATTATCTACTATGAACCCAGACTTAAATCTATTGAGTCCGTTTGCATCAGTAACTTCAAAGGACTCTGCTGATTTTTCTAATAAGGATAATGCAGTTTGTGACTCTAATGTTTCTATTCTGTCTTTTAATTTACCAATATCTCTCATGGTAAATCTTTGTGTTTTGAATCTTCTTACCTCCACATCTGTTGGTTTGAATGTGAAAGGTGGTAAATAAATTGTTGCGAGTCGCATGGCCTTCTCAACAGGTTTAGGTGGTCTAGGATCTTCTGCTGATGCACCCTCAACTATTTTAAATTCACCTCTATGTGTTAGAAATAGTGTTGCCATTTTTGCAAGAAAAAACTCAAAGTCATGTGTTGATGCACTATTCGGTTTTGGTGTGTTAACCACAACTGCACCAGTTCCATCAAACTGTCTTGCAGAAAAATCAAAGGAGTTTCCAGTGATTGTGTCAACTGCTGATGCAGTAGTTGATGCACCTGTTATATCCTCACAAGTGGGTCTGAAGTCTATACAATCTCGTAAGTCAAACTTGCCTGTGGGTTCTGGGTCATCTGGGTCAACTCTAGTTGCGTTAAAAGTTGGTATATCATCAAAGTTCATTTGACCAGCAACTGGTGAGTATGAGTCTACTGAGAAAAAATCACCAGCACCATGTATAAAATAATCAAACACTATGAGTAGTCTGCCTCTTGGAGCTGAGATATTTGGTTTACGAACCACTCTTGCGATGTCATAGAAGTTATCTCTTTGTCCAGTATCTAATTCAAAGTTTTGTGTTATTATTTTACTACCAGCAGTAAGAGTTCCCACAGTCGCAGTTGCACCAGAGGACTCACCTGTTATAGTTTCACCAGCAGTAAAATCTGTCACACCAAAATTACCATTAAGAGTGTAAGACATTGGACTTACTGTTGTTAATATTCTTCCTCTTGCATTTGACGTTGAACCTTTTATCTTCTCACCTCTAACGAAAGTTCCAGACACATCTGATATTGTGAAAGAGGGAGTGGTCGCATCTGCACTGGTGTCTTCTGAGTCATAAATTGCTTGTAATCTATAAACGTCTGCACGACCAAGTGATATTTCCTTATCATCTGACCTTACACCATACGCACCATCAGCATCACTTGCAACCACCTTTACTTGTTTTAATAGTTGAGTGGTTTTAGTTCTTGCAACTACAGACGTTTTAGTGACTGTTCCTATAAACTTTACTTTTGCAGACGAACCAAGTATAGTGTTGTCCGTGATGGTCACTGTTCCTGTCCCAGTTCCAGTTATCTTTCCAGATACACTTACTAAATCACCTTGAGCTCCAGTTCCACCACCAGCAGTTAATATTGAAAGTGCATAATCTGGTGAGGTAAAACTCGCAAAGGTTTCATTTGTTCCAGCAGAGAATGACACTGCACCAGAGGAGTTTGTCGTTCCTACAAACTGTTTACGGATAATTATTTGTGAGTCACTTATGTTATCATTATTATCTGTGAGTAATGTTTTAATAATTCTTTTTGGCATTCTGAATAATGCTTGATTTTTTTCTGGTTCTTGTAATAGTGCAACTTTTCTAGGTTCGATACCTAATCGTGTTGATGCATCCTCCTCAAGAACAAAGAAGTCATTCAAGTCAGCACTATTATCATCTGAACCATCGTTTCTGAAAACGTCTGTGTCTTGTCCAACTCTAGACATAACCATATCTGCTGTAAAGTTTTGACCAGTATCATCATCATCCATGAACACAGCACGAACATCTTCAAATTTAAAATTTTCTACAGTGGATATATTAACATCTAGATTATTTGTATCTTCTACTATTTTACCATCCTCTGCACTGTCTGATGCAGTAATTGTCTCACCAGTTTGAAATGTTCCAGATGCGTTGATAAGATTAAGAACTGTATTAGCACCAATATCAGGACTAGATTCTGTGCTAAAAACAAATCCAATTGCACCAGAAGCGCTTCCTTGAACTCTTACACCAGTTGAGTGTGTTGCTGTTAATGTTGGAACTGGTACAGCAGTCAGTTTAATTCTTGTAAACATCTGTATATCAAAAAGATATAGCTTATGTTCTGCATCCGTAGAACCTAACGCACCTTGAAAGTGTTCAAACGCACGAGCCCTTGCAATACCAAAATTTCTTCCAAGACCAGTTGAACTACCTCTGGTTGAAGTAAAGTTCTCAAATAACTGTAGTGTTTTATACGGAGTTGTTTCACCAGATATGTCACCAATGTCTGGTATGTTGTATGCGTTTGTTACTTTTACAAAGTTTCCTAAGTCAAGGTTTGTCACACCAGCGTTGATTGTTTCAAAAGCTCTTGCTTTTCTCAAGTCCTTGTGGGTTAAGATAGTTTTTTCTACCTCGTAACCTTTTACATATGCTTTGCCTGGGCTACAACCAACTGCTAAAAACTCATCGCCAGCAATATTCCCATCATCAGTCAACTCTCCGTTTGTAAACACACCTTCAAACTCCTTTGTTTTAACAGAGTTGTCTGTGCTTTCCTTTACCTCAAATTGGAAAGGTCTAACTGTGTAATCGCCTGACTCATCAAATGTTCTTCTTGCAAGTGTTTCTCCTATCTGAGAATATTTTGTAAACTGTGTTTCATTTGATAAAACTTGACCATCTCTAATCGTTATTAATTCTACAAAATCAGTATCATCAGCTGAACCCAAATCTTTTTTAGATAAAGTTAGATTTATTTGTAATCTATGAGCGCCTTTGGCTGCATAGTTAGATGACCCCTGTGCATTGTCTGTAAGAGTCACATCTGTTTCTGGAGTGACTAATGTTTCGGTCACAGTAAATCCAACACGAGCATTTTGTCTTACATTATCTGTTGAAAGAACTAATTCTTGTGTAGAGCATCTAACAAATTGACCACGAATATAATACACACCCTCTTCAACTTTTACAGCAGAACCCCTTTGAGGTGCATCTGGTGAGTGTGTTGTTGCAGATGCTATTGCAGCTCCATATGATGTATTATGTGTGATTGAAATATTTGCTGAAATATTTTCACTATCTGAAAAGGTCAGTGTTTCAGAGTCAGAACCAGAATTTATATATTGAAGTAATAATATAGGTTGTGTTGTTGCAGTTGCATCTATAAATCCGATGACCTTTGCTTGAACACCACTCGTTGCACCTGTGATAATAACAGGATTAGCCACATTATAGTATTGACTTAGAACAATTGTTTCATCAGCAAATGTAGATGCAAGTTGTAATGTATCTACACGATTTGAATATGAAACTTGGCCTGGTATGACAACTGTTCCTTCTTGGAACATATGTCTACCAAATCTCTCAACTTGATTTTGTAGTATTGATTGTAGTTGTGTTAATTCTCTTGCTTGTATTGCGAAGCCAGGACGAAAGAGAACACGATGAAAATTATCATCTTTATCAAAGTCGTCATAATAAGGTGCAACATTTAGGTCTGTAATCTGGGGCATATTAGAACTCTATAATAAGTTTGATGTCTTCTGTTTGGTCGGAATCTCTTTGTATTGGTTTTCTATTTTCTAGGTATATAATATCTCCACTATCTGGTTGTAACTCTGGGTTTGCATATCCTGTTGTAAGTGTAAGTGTGTTACTGTTTGCAAGTGTGACTGTTTCTGTATCACTTGATGGTGTAAGAGTTGCACCAGATGTCTGACCTGTTATTAAGTTTGTGCCACTAAATGCAGTAAAACCACTATTGGTTGCACTCGTTCCAAAACCAGAGAACCTCTCCTGTTGATAATAAAGTAAACTTCTGTCACTATCATATTCCACAACTTTTCCTACTGCACCAGTTGATGTCTGAACTATTTGTTCGTCTGCCTCAAATGTTCCAGAGGTTGTACCTTTGACAACAAATGTCTGTCGTGCAGTCGTGGCACTTGCAACTGTTGATGTTCCAAATGTAGTTGGGTCTACGACAAGACCAACCTGTCTAAAGTCGTTTGCAGTTGTGAGGTCATCACCCTCTGCTTGACTGAGTGTAGTTGCAGTCATCACATAGTGACCACCTAGTTCTGTTACTGCATTATTTCCATGTCCTTCTTTTGGACTAATGATAACTTCTATTGCACCACCACTACCACTCGCACCAAGAGTTGTAGAACTACTGAGTGATGAATCAGAGAATATGAAATCATCTCCAAGATTGACTGTTCCAAAAGTGTATGAGGCAC
>NHJA01000018.1:0-14918 GCA_002171845.1 Candidatus Pelagibacter sp. TMED203 | reverse complement strand
AGCAGAAATTGTAATGAAAGATGGAACTAAAATTGAGGAGGAAAAAGCTGTAGCCGATGCACATCCTTATGGACTGAGGCCTTTCTCTAGATCTCAGTACATTAATAAATTTAAAACTTTAACTGAGGGCATTATTTCTCAAAAAGAGTCTAAAAGATTTTTAAAAATCGTTCAAAATCTAAAGTCATTAAAGGCTAAAGATGTCAAAAATTTAAACATCCAAGTCATGCCAAAACTAAAGAAAAATAAATCTGATAAAACAGGGATTTTTTAAGACTATTCGCTCAAATTAGTTGTTAGATGTTGCAAAAATACAACTAAAAAATGGCTTTAAATGGTGTTTTTTTAAGCATTCTGTTAATTTCAACTGTTATTTTTAAAGTGACATTTTAATGAGAATCCAATAGATTTTGCAAAATTGCNATTAANTNCAATATAAGTAAATAAAAAGGAAATCATATGATAAGAAAAATTTGTAAAATATTTGGAGCAATAGCAATCCTATTTGCAACATCTAACGCATACTCTCAGGATGGTTTCGCTGTTGGACTATCAGGATCTTTAGTAGATATTGAAGCTTCTGGTAAGGAAACTTTGAGAACGACTGGTGTCATAGACGCAACTGGTGCAGCAAGCAACACTACTGCAATAGGTTCAGTATTTGCTGAATATACATGGAACAATATTACACTTGGTGTAGACTATATACCTGGTGAAGCTGATATTAGTAACAGTGTTAAGCAAAGAGATGATACAGACTTCCAAGATGGCGACACTACTGCTGGAACAGCCGTTAGTAACAAAGCGCAAGCATCAATCGAAGATCATTATGGAGTATATTTATCATACCCTCTTTACGCGAGCTTTTATGGTAAAATTGGATTAGTTCAAGCCGATATCATAACATCAGAAAGCTTGGGAACAGGTTCTACGTATGGTGACGATACTTTAGATGGTTATATGTTTGGTTTTGGAGTTAAATCAGATTTAGCGAACAACATGTTTATTAAATCGGAGTTTTTCGTAACTGATTATGATGATATTAAACTTACATCAGACGGAAGTAACATTGTAGAAGGTGATATTGATGTTAGAGGTCTAACTTTAGCGGTTGGATATCAGTTCTAAAAAACTGAGCTCTACAAAAGAATTAAAAAACCCACCGATTTTCGGTGGGTTTTTTTTTATATACTGAAGAATGGCTCAAACCTCTCGTTTATATTTAAAACCTCAAGGTTTATTAATCCTCCAATTATTAATTGAAGAGCTACAATCATAATAACAAATAAGCCTATATAACCTAACCATATGTTGTTTCTAATATAATTAGCAAAATATGAAGCAAGTGTAACAACTAATAAAACAGATAATAACAAACCCATTATCATTAAAGCATAATTATCTTTTGCGGCTCCAACTACACCTAATACATTGTCGAAACTCAAAGTAATGTCAGCAATTAAAACTCTATAAAAACCAGTTGCAAAAGAAACTTTTTCTTGTGATTTAATAGTAGGAGACTTGATTTTTTTGCTTTGTAAAAGGTCTTGTCTTATATTGTAAATAATCCATAATAAAAGACCACCACCAAGAATTTTTAACCAAGCAAATTGTAATACATAAACCGCTCCAAGCGCAAAAAATATTCTAAAGATAAACGCTGCAGCTACCCCATATGCTATAATTCTTTTCCTATTTTTCTCTGCAAAACCTGAAGCTATAAGACCTATAATGATCGCGTTGTCTGCGGCCATGACTATATCAATAATTATAATTTGTATTGAAACTATAATTTGTTCTAACATTATATTTGTCTTATATAGTTATATTATATTAGGATAAAGAGGAATTTATAAAAAAATTATGAATATTATTAAACACCCAGCAAAAATTTCAAAATTATACATAATTAAATTGTCTTTACCCATATTTTTTTCAAATTTAGCCATTCCGATGGTTGGTATTGTTGATACTGGATTAATGGGTCATTTATCTGATCAAAAATTCCTAGCTGCAGTAAGTATATCAACTGCAGTTATAACCATGATCTATTGGAGCTTTGGATTTTTAAGGATGGGTACGGTTGGTTTGGTTGCACAGGCTTTAGGGAGAGGGGACTATAGAGAAATAGTATTAACCACAATGAGAAATATGATAATTGCAGTCTTAATAGGTTTTACAATAATTGCTTCACAAAATTATATCATCTCTCAGATTGAAAATTTTTTTGCAACTTCAGAAAATCTTCAAATTTTAATTGATAAATATATCTCAGTGAGAGTATTCTCAGCTCCAGCCGAGCTAACTATTTATGTTTTAACCGGTTTATTTCTTGGACTTCAAAGAACTGGAGTATCTAGTTTTTTAGTAATCTTTTTTTGCACAACAAACATAATATTTAGTGCATTTTTTGTACTTAATCTAAATTTAGATATTTACGGTGTTGCTTTGGGAACGGTAATATCAGCTTATTTGACTATTATAATTTTTACAACTTATACCTTTTTTTATATTAAAAAAAGATTCAATATAATTCCAAGATTTACAAAATTATTAGTAAGAAAAAAAATATTTAGATTATTAAATATTAATTTTGATATCTTAATAAGAACTGTTCTTTTAACTTTTGCATTTTTATGGGTGACTTATCAGGGCTCAAAACTTGGTGAGGAGTTTGTGGCAATTAATGCTATTTTAATCCAGTTTATTGCTTTAGCATCTTTTTTTCTAGATGCATATGCTTTTTCGACTGAAGGAATAGTTGGTTTTGCGATAGGAAAAAAATCAAAAAAATCTTTTTTACAAGCTGTCTCAAATGCCTATAAATTGAGTTTTGTAACAGGAATACTAATTTCAATTTTTTATCTTTTTTTCTATAAAATTATAATTAATTCTCTAACTGATTTAGATTATTTGAGATTTCTTTCTTATAGTTATGTTTTGTGGGTGGTTATTATTCCTCCTGTAGCATCTTTTTGCTATCAACTTGATGGAATATTTATTGGAGCGTCTCAAACTGCTGACATGCGTAATTGCATGATTATATCTGTAGTATTATTTATTTTGTTTTCTTTATATTTGATTGAAAACTTACATAACCATGGTATTTGGCTTGCACTGCTATTTTTTATGATAATAAGATCCTTAACTCTTAACTTTTTCTATCCAAAAATCTTAAATAAATTATAATATTTTACTTGATTTTCATTTAACCAACTAGTCAAATAACATTATTAATATATTTTAATGGAGGAAAAATGAAAATATTAAAAAAGATTAGTATAATACTTACCTCTTTACTTATCAGTATTGGAGTTGCGAAAGCAGAAACATGGAACATGGCTTTAGCTTACGGCGCAGGCAACTTCCATTCCCAAAACGCTACAGCATTTGCTGAAGCCGTTACTAAAAAATCTGGTGGTAAACTTACGATAAAGACTCACCCAGGTGGATCTTTATTTAAAGGAGGAGCTATNTTAAGAGCAGTGCAAACAGGGCAAACACAAATAGGCGAAAGATTTATGTCTGCTCATGGAAAATTTGATCCATTGCTTGAAGTGGACTCGATACCATTTGTTGCACAAACTTACAAAGATGCACAAAAACTTTACAAAGCATCAAAACCAGAATTGGTTAAAGGACTCGATGATAAAGGACTTGTATTCCTTTACGCAGTTCCATGGCCAGCTCAAGGGTTGTATAGTAAAAAAGCTATTAATTCAGTGAGTGATCTTAAAGGACTTAAGTTTAGAGCATACAACTCAGCAACAATTCGAATTGCGGAATTAACTGGCATGAAACCAACTAAGCTGGAAGCTGTTGCGATCAGCCAAGCATTTTCTACTGGGATGGTTGAAAGCATGATCACATCACCAACAACAGGTAAAAATAGTAAAATTTGGGAAAACGGAGTTAAATATTTTTATGATATTGCAGCTTGGTTTCCAAAAAATATGGTTGTTGTAAACAAAAAAGCTTGGAACAAACTTGATGATGCAACTAAAAAAATGGTCATGAAGCAAGCAGCTGTAGCTGAAAGAAAAGGTTGGGCTTTATCTAAAAAAGGTAATGTTGCCGACAAGAAAGCATTAGCTGCTGCCGGTATGAAAGTTGGAAAAGTAAATGCAGCTTTACAAAGTCATTTTGAAAAAACAGGTGCTACTATGGCCAAAGAATGGGCGAGTAGAGCAGGTTCAAGAGGGCAAGCTGTTTTATCAGCATATAAATAAATTTTATTTAGGCGAAAAGGCCGTATAATAGGTACGGCCTTTATGCTTCGTAAAATAGATAAATTTTTAAATTCTCTTTACAGATACTCTGGGTACGTTGCTTCATTTTTTTTAATTCTTATACTAGTAACTATAATTTTAGGAATATCCTCTCGGATTTTTGGATTTTATATTAGAGGTTTGACAGAGTATTCAGGCTATAGTTTAGCCACCGCTTCTTTTTTAGCTCTTGCCTATACGTTTAATGATAACGGTCATATTAGAATCACTTTATTTCTTGAGAAAGCAAAAGGAAAGTTATTAAAATTTTTAACAATGTGGTGTTTAGCTTTTTCTACATTCTTTTCAGGTTTTTTAGCTTTTTATTTTATAAAAATGTGGATTGTATCTATTCAACTAGAAGAAAGAAGCCAGGGAGCAGATGAAATTTTACTTTGGATACCACAAACAGGGGTAGCAATAGGTTCAATAATATTTTTTATTTGTATCACTCACCATTTTTTAAAACTTTTTTTTGTAAAACCAAATGCTTGAAGTTTATTTAACAATATTTTTTATTAGTTTATTGCTAATATTTCTTGGATCAGGAATTTGGGTTGGAATTAGTATGATCGGAGTTTCTACAATTGGAATGATGATGTTTACCTCTAGACCTGTTGGTGACGCAATGGCAACAACCATGTGGAGTATGGGTTCGTCCTGGTCACTTACAGCTTTACCACTATTTGTATGGATGGGAGAAATTTTATTCAGAACAAAATTATCAGAAAACTTATTTAAGGGCTTATCACCCTGGCTATCAANANTNCCNGGNGGTTTANTNCATGTNAANATTTTAGGNTGTGCAATTTTTGCNGCTATTTCNGGATCNTCAGCNGCCACAGTNGCNACAGTAGGAAANATGTCNATACCNGAANTNNGAAAAAGAAATTATCCTGAGAGTTTTCTTCTAGGAACTTTAGCAGGATCAGGCACCTTAGGTCTTTTAATACCGCCATCAATTATTTTAATTATTTATGGTGTCACAGTTGAAGAATCTATTGCAAAACTTTTTATAGCAGGAATAATTCCTGGTATTGGGTTAGCTATTTTGTTTATGATTTATGTTGTTGGTTGGTCTTTAAGAAATAAGAGAATTATGCCAATTATAAGTGAAGACTTTTCTTTTTCTGAAAAAATAAAGCAATCAGGTCAATTGCTTCCAGTTATACTTTTAATTTTTGCAGTAATCGGATCTATCTATGCTGGGATAGCTACAGCTACNGAGGCAGCTTCTCTAGGNGTTTTGGGAGCATTGATACTGTCTTATTTTCAGAAAAGTCTAACAAAAGAGTCTTTTAGTAAATCATTATTAGGCGCAACAAAAACATCTTGTATGATAGCTTTTATATTAGCTGGATCATCTTTTTTAACTTTAGCAATGGCTTTTACAGGTCTTCCTAAAAATTTGGCAGTTTTTATCGATACACTCCAACTGTCTCCTTATATGTTGCTTTTAGTTCTTACAGTCTTTTATATAATTCTTGGAATGTTTTTAGATGGAATCTCAGCAGTAGTTTTAACAATGGCGATCATCGAACCGATGATACGCCAAGCTGGGTTTGATATGATTTGGTTCGGTATTTATTTGGTTATAGTTGTAGAAATGGCTCAAATAACACCTCCGGTCGGATTCAATTTATTTGTTTTACAAGGTATGGCTAAAAAAGATATGGGATTTATTGCTAGAAGCGCTTTCCCACTTTTTCTTTTAATGATTTTTGCCGTTATTATTATAATAGCTTTTCCTCAATTAGCTCTTTGGCTACCAGANAAAATGATTCAACCGCTTAAATAAAAGGATTATACGCCCACTGTAGAATTGCTTGTCTTTGTCTTCTTCTACAAGTTAAATCATTTCTTTCACAATTCTTTTTGATGGCTTTAACGTGTCGAGTAAAATTAAACCATCTTTGCATTTGAATTTGATCAATATTTTGAATTCTTCTACCATTGGAGTATCTACAGTACCATTGAAACCAACCTAGGGGATCCTCTTTAAATATCCAGCCCTTATCAATCCATTCCTTCCTAGTTAAACCAGATTTCACTTTGAATCTGTTCAAGCTAACGTCAAATTTTTCACTTAGTTTTGCATTTTTAAACCAAGATTTTGGAAATTCTTTTATCTGTGATTTATTAAAGTAAGAGCCTCCAAAAACACCTAATTCTAACATTTTTTTTGGAGATAATTGAGGTTTGAATAATTTATAAATTTGGTCTTTTTCTTTTGGCAAAATAAATTACCTTCTTTTTGAGTCTAAATAATAATCTACACTACAAATTTGAGGCTTGTTTGCAATCACTATTAATAATCCACCAATTATAGAAATATTCTTTAAAAATATTACAAGTTGCATTCCGTCATCTAAAATATAATGTGTGTGAAAAATTAACGTAACAGTTAAAACAAATAATGCTAATAAAGATGCAACAATTCTAGTTTTATATCCAGCTATCAGCAATAATGGCACTATTATTTCAAAAGCTACTGAAGGATAAAATAAAATTTCAGGAACACCATGATCTGACATGTACATCATACTTATATCAGGATCAAAGAATTTTCTGACAGCTTCAATTAAAAATAATAACGAAATAAAAACTCTTCCAAAAACTTCTACTATATGCATTTAATTTTTTTCTATAACCTCTTTTAACTCACCGTATTCTTCACATTTACAACTTTTTAAAACTGNTAATCTTTCTTTAGCCAAATCCATTCTACCAGTTTTTACATAAAGCTCTCCTAAATACTCATTTATACCATTGTGATCTGGCTTTATTTTCAAACCTGCTAGATAATATTTTTCTGCCTCCTCAAATTTATCAGTTTTTCTTAATGTAAATCCAAGATAATTTAAAATGTCAGGATTGTTTCTATCAGTTTTATATGCATCTCTTAAATTTTCTAACGCTTTAGAATATAATTTTAATGCCCTGTCAGTTTTATTTTTTTCTTCCAATTTTTTAGCTCTTACAACTAATTTTTTTGCTTCTTTATATTTGTCTAAATAATTACTTGAACTATCATCCCCTCCTGCTCCATGAGATACACCTAAATATTGAGCAAAAATAAATGCAGAAACTAAAATTATAAATATTTTTTTNAATGTCATGTAACCTTTAAGCAAACTTAGACATCTGATCCAATGGTCTAAGAGTCACACCGCTTTTTATTAAACCCTTCCTTATTTCATCTGCAGTTTTAACTGCAGTTTTTCCGTCTCCATGTACACATATAGAGTCTATGTCGCATGATATTTGTTTACCTGAGTAACAATTTAAGGCTTGGCTCTTAACCATTTTTATTACATGGTTCTTAGCANTCTCAGGGTCCGTGATTAGAGCATTGTTCTTAGATCTAGAAACTAAATTTCCATCATCTTCATAATTTCTATCTGCGAAAATTTCTGAAGCAATTTTCATACCAAGTTTTTTTCCTGCATTTTCCATTTCAGATCCTGTTGGAACTAAAAAAATTAAATCCTTATTCACATTCATTATTGATTTTGCAATGACACTAGCTAATTCAAAATTTTCACAAGCCATATTATTTAAAGCACCATGAGGTTTAACGTGGGTTACTTTCATAGAATTTTTTTCTGCGATTTTAGACAAAATATTTATTTGATCAATTATAATTCTATTAATCTCTTGAGTGGATAAATTTAATCTTTTTCTACCAAAATTTTCTCTATCTTGAAAAGAGGGGTGAGCTCCAATACTAACTCCATTTTTTTTTGAAATCTCAACTGTTTTCTTCATCGTTGCATCATCGCCAGCATGATAACCGCAAGCAACATTAGCTGAGTTCACAATACTTAATAATAAAGGGTCATTTTCTGTAGAACAGAACTTTGAGGTTTCTCCAAGGTCACAATTAATATTAATTTCCATATTTTAAACCATTATATATTATCTAATATAACAATTTATGTTAAAAAAAATAAGCAATATTGGAGACTGCGGCATTGCGTGTGATTTTGGCGATGAAGTAAGCAAAAAAACTAATAAAGAAGTAATCAAACTTTTTAATTTTATACAAGACTCAGTAAATAATAAAAAAATTAAAGGCATACTAAATTATATACCCTCATATAATAAACTAATTATTAATTTCGACTTAGAGGAGGTTAGATCTCAAGAAATTATAGAATTTATTCAAGATAGAGATTTTTCAAAAATAATTTTGCCAGAGCATAACAAAACTGTAGAAGTACCAATATCTTATGATGAAGAGTTTGCCTTAGATATCAAACGTCTTGAAGAAAAAACCAAACTAAGTTTTAAAGAAATAGCAAATGAACATCTTAGCACAGATTTTTTTGTTTACATGATTGGGTTTGTCCCTGGCCAGCCTTTTCTTGGTGATCTAAATAAAAATCTCAATCATGATCGATTAGATACTCCGCGAGTTAAAATTGATAAGGGTTCTGTAGGTATAGTAGAAAAATTTTGTACAATTTATACTTTTGAAAGTCCTGGGGGTTGGAATATAATTGGGAGAACACCTTTAAATTTATTTAACATTGATAACAAGTATCCAAGTTTATTATCTCCTGGAGATACAGTTAAATTTAAATTTTTAACAAAGAAAGAGTTTTTATCTTTTAAAAATGAATAGCTTCTTTAAAGTTTTAAGACCTGGTATAAACTCAACCTTTCAAGATTTAGGAAGATTTGGTTTGCAACATCTTGGAATTGTTGCAAGCGGTTGTATGGATCGACTATTATTCTGTAACTCAAATAAATTAGTTGGTAACAATCTTTCAGAAGGTGCGTTAGAATTTGCATACCAAGGACCTTTGCTTGAACTTTCAGGAGAAAAAGTATTGGTAGGTGTTTCTGGAAATGTAAATTTCAATATACAAAAGAAAAGTGGAGAATTAATACAAGGAACACCAAATGAGAGTTTTATCGTTTCTAATGGAGACAAAATTGATATTCTCTCAACAATTAATTCAGTATATGGATATTTTTCAATTTTTGGCGGTTTCAATCTTAAAGAAATAAAAGGAAGCTCCTCTACTTTAGTTAAAGCTAAAATTGGTCCAAACAGTGGCAACAAGTTAAAGATCGAAGATAAAATATTTTATAAAAAGTCATATATAAAAGAAAAAACAAAAAAAATTAAATTCATTATTCACAATGATAATATAATAAGAGTAATGAAAGGGTTACAATTTGACTATTTTTCAAAAAAAAGCCAAGAAGATTTTTTTTCAAAAGAATATAAAGTTTCTAATCTTACTGATCGTATGGGAATGAGATTAGAAGGGGAAAAATTAGAAAATATAGTAAGCAAAAATATTAAATCTGAGGGTATTACAAAAGGATCAATTCAAATACCAGGGGATGGGAAGCCGATAATTCTTCTCTCTGATCATCCAACTATAGGAGGTTACCCAAAAATAGGTAACGTTATCACTGCAGATTATGATAAATTAGTTCAAAAAACACCAAATACACTAATTAAATTCAAATTGGTCGATCTCCCCATTGCTGAAATTGCTTTTCGAGAATATGTANGTCAGTTTTAAATGCATTTTATTTATAAAATTCCTGGACCAATTCTAGTTCTATTAGGTGGCTTTGCACTTAGTTGGGGCGGTCTAATTATAAGATCTTTTGAAAGTGCAACTATTTGGCAAATACTTTTTTACAGATCTGTCTTTTTCTTATGGGCTTTGATAACATTTTTATTTTTAATTTACGGTAAACAAACTATTAAAAAAATTAAAATAGCTGGTGTCCAGGGTCTAATAGGAGGCATTTTTCTTTCAGGAAGCTTTGTGGCTTATATGTATTCAATGACCGAAACAACAGTAGCTAATGTTGTTTTTATTATAAGCACTCAAACAATTTTCTTACCAGTATTGGCATACTTTTTTTTAAAAGAAAAAATTTCTCCAAGAGGTCTCGTCGCAATTGTTTTGGCAATGATAGGAGTAGCTCTTATGATTGGAGACTCGATCGGCACTGGATCTTTGTATGGAAATATTGCTGCGCTTGCCATTCCTATAAATTTTTCAATTTTAATTTTAATAATTAGAAAATATCCAAAACTTGATATGATACCAGCAATATTTTACGCAGGTATTTTGAGTAGCATATATGGTTTATTATTGCTTGATTCTATAATCATATCGACAAAAGATATTTGGTTATCTTTTTTACTTGGAGTGCCGCAATTAGCTTTTGGTTTTATTTTTATCACGATTGGATCTAGAACAACGCCTGCAGTAATGGTCGGGTTATTAATGCTGATGGAAACAATATTTGCTCCGATTTGGGTTTGGTTATTTTATAGCGAAATACCACCATCAAGTGTATTAATTGGCGGATTAATTATAATTTCTGCAGTAGTAATGAAAAGTTTAGACTACAATAAAAAAGTATAACAAATCAAAATATTGTGGTAAAATAAATTTATAACGGGAGAGACCAATTTTTGGCGCCGAAGGAGCAACCTCCCCGGAAACTCTCAGGCAAAAGGACCGTTATTGTAATAACTCTGGAAAGCAGGCGTAAGCCTCACCGAAGGGGTAAATCTCTCAGGTACTTAGACAGATGGGGAAAAAAAGGGTTATTACAAAATGGAAAAAACAGCGTTATATAATTTTCATAAAAACTTAGGAGCAAAGTTTGTTCCTTTTGCAGGCTATGAAATGCCAATTCAATACTCGGACGGAATAGTTAAAGAGCATATTTCAACAAGAACATATGCTGGATTTTTTGATGTATCTCATATGGGTCAGTTTTATATAGAAGGTGGATCATCACTTGATGAGTCATTGGAAAAGATAATTCCAGCTGATTTAAAAAATTTAAAAATCAATCAGTCAAAATATTCTTTCCTTTTAAATTCTGAGGGCGGAATAATAGATGATCTTATTATTACAAGACGAAATAATGGATTTTATATCGTATTAAACGCTGCCTGTAAGAATAACGATATAAAACATATTTCAAAAAATTTGAGAGAAAATCATAAATTCTATCTATGTTCCANAAATTCTTTAATAGCTGTTCAAGGTCCAAAATCTTCAGAAATTTTAGATCAAAAAATAAAAGGAGTAAGTAAACTTAAATTTATGTATGGAAACTTTTTTGAATTTGAAGGAGAAAAGTTATACGTAACGCGTTCAGGATATACTGGAGAAGATGGTTTTGAAATATCAGTTCCAAANAATAAAGTGGAAAATTTTATTAAATATTTAATTGAGAANAAAGTTAAACCNGTTGGNNTNGGAGCAAGNGATACNTTNAGATTAGAGGCNGGNCTATGTCTNTANGGACANGANCTTANCGAANAAATAAANCCNATTGAAGCTAATTTAAANTGGGCNATNGCAAAAACAAGAAGAGAANCAGGNGGNTTNAATGGATGGNANAAAATNAAAGNAAATCTTGANNAAGGNACTTCNAGAATTAGAGTTGGAATATTNCCNGAAGGAAAAATTATAGCTAGAGAAGGAACAAAAATTTACTCCATTAATGACGAAGAGATTGGAACAATAACTAGCGGTACCTTTGGTCCAAGTGTAAATGCTCCGGTTGCGATGGGTTACATAAAACCAAAGTTTTCTGAAATTGGAGCCAACATTAAACTAGAAGTTAGAGGCAAAAAACATAACGCACAAATCTCTAAACTTCCTTTTTATAAAAAAAATTACGTAAAATAAGAAAGGTAAATTATGAGTGAAAAAAAATATTCAAAAAAACATGAGTGGGTAGAATTAAACGGCGATATTGCAGTAGTTGGTATCACTAAACATGCTACTGAAATGTTAGGAGATATAGTTTTTGTTGAAGTGCCAGAAAATGGAAAGTCAGTAGAAAAAGATGCTCAAGCCGCAATTGTTGAGTCAACCAAAGCTGCGAGTGATGTGAACTCTCCAATGTCAGGAGATGTCACTGAAGGAAACAAATCTATTGCTGAAGATCCTTCAAGAGTTAACTCAGACCCAGAAAAAGAGGGTTGGTTTTTTAAGATTAAAATAAAAGATAAATCAGAATTTGATTCTTTAATGAATAAATCAGATTATGAAAAATTTATAAAGGATAATCCTAATTAATATGATTGATGATACTTCACAAGAATTTATAAGTAGGCACATTGGTCCCTCAAAAAAAGATCAAGAAAAAATGTTAGATTATATTGGCAGTGAATCTCTTGATCAACTTATACAAAATACGGTTCCTAAAAATATTTTACTTAAAGATGAATTAAAAATTGGTGATTCACTTTCAGAGAGTGAAGCTTTGAAAAAACTTAAAAATATCTCTCAAAAAAATCAGACTTTTAGAAATTTTATTGGCATGGGTTATTATAATTGTTTTACCCCCCATGTAGTTTTGAGAAATATTTTAGAAAATCCAGGCTGGTATACCTCTTATACGCCTTATCAGCCAGAAGTAGCTCAAGGAAGATTAGAAATGCTTTTGAATTTTCAGCAATTAATAATAGATTTTACTGGAATGGATATTGCTAATGCCTCATTGTTGGATGAAGCAACAGCTGCTGCAGAGGCCGTTGGTCTCGCCCAAAGAGTTTCTAAAAATAACTCAAAAAAAGTTTATGTGTCAGAAACTTGCAATCCTCAAATTATTGATTTAATTAAGACAAGAATTGAACCTTTCGGTCTCGAGCTCTTAATTGGAAATCAAAAAGATTTTATAAAAAATATAAAAGGAGAATTATTGTGTGGAGTTGTAGCTTACCCTAACACCTTAGGTGAAATAATAGATCCTAGCGAGTCTATAAGTTTAATACGTAAAAAAGGCGGAAAAACTATAGTTGTTTGTGATCTTCTTTCTTTAGCAAAATTAAAAACACCAGCTGAACTTGGAGCAGATATAGCCGTGGGAAGTGCTCAAAGATTTGGAGTACCAATGGGTTACGGCGGTCCACACGCTGCTTTTTTTGCAACAAAAGAAGAATTTAAAAGGTCGATGCCAGGAAGAATTATCGGTGTATCCGTTGATAGATTTGGTAAAAAAGCTTATAGATTGTCTCTTCAAACGCGTGAGCAGCACATTAGAAGAGATAAAGCTACTAGTAACATTTGCACAGCTCAAGCTCTTCTAGCAATAGTATCTGCAGCTTACGCTATTTATCATGGACCAAATGGAATTTTAGATATTGCAAATAGAACATCTAAATTGGCAAAGCTATTCTCAGAGAATTTAAAAGCCGGTGGTTTTGAACTTTACACTAATAACTTTTTTGACACAGTAACCATTAAAACAAAAAACAAAACCGAAGAAATTTATAAAAGAGCTATCTCTGAAAAGGTTAATTTAAGAAGGGTAAACGACACGACGTTATCAGTAGCTTTTGATGAGGCTAAAAGACTCGATCATGTAAACTTGCTTTTAAAGATATTTGGCATAGATAAAGATGTAACTAAAACAATAGATGTTAATCTTGACAATATTCCAAAAAATTTATTAAGAAAATCAAAATATTTAACTCATCCAGTTTTTAATAAGTATCATTCGGAAACTGAAATGATGAGATATTTAAAAAGACTTGAGGATAGCGATATAGCCTTAAATAGATCGATGATTGCTTTAGGATCATGTACAATGAAACTAAATTCTACAGCAGAGATGATACCCATTTCTTGGAAAGAATTCGCTCTTCCACATCCATTTGTTCCTGTAGATCAAATGAATGGTTATACTATGCTATTCAATGATTTGATAAAAGACCTTAAAGAGATTACTGGATTTGACGCAGTGTCTTTACAGCCTAATTCTGGAGCTCAAGGAGAATATGCTGGTTTGATGACAATAAGAGCATTTCACAAAAACAATAATCAAGCCAATAGAAATGTTTGTTTAATACCTAGTTCTGCTCATGGTACTAATCCAGCTAGCGCACAAATGTCAGGTATGAAAGTAGTTGTTGTTAATTGCGATAATAATGGAAATATTGATTTAGAAGATTTAAAGAATAAATCTAAAAAATATTCTACAGATCTAGCAGCTTTGATGGTTACTTATCCTTCAACTCATGGAGTGTTTGAGGAAAAAATAACTGAAATTTGCGAAATAGTTCACTCTAATGGTGGTCAAGTTTACATGGATGGAGCAAATTTAAATGCTTTAGTAGGAGTTGCAAAACCTGGAGCATTTGGCCCTGACGTATGTCATATTAATTTGCATAAAACTTTTTGTATTCCTCACGGAGGTGGAGGTCCGGGAATGGGACCAATAGCATGCGCAAAACATTTAAAAGACTTTTTGCCAACACACCAATACCTTGGAGATTTAAATTCAAATAAAGGTATGGGTTCTGTCTCAGCAGCGCCATGGGGGAGCGCAAGCATCTTAGTTATATCTTGGATGTATATAAAAATGATGGGATCAAAAGGTTTGAAATCTGCATCAACAATATCAATTTTAAATGCCAATTATATTTCAAAAAAATTATCAGAAAAGTATAAAATTCTATACACAGGAAAAAATGGAAATGTAGCGCATGAGTGTATTATTGATATAAGACCTATCAAAGAAAAATCTGGTATAACGGAAGAAGATATTGCAAAAAGACTTATTGATTATGGTTATCATGCACCTACAATGTCATGGCCAGTTTCAGGAACAATTATGATAGAACCAACAGAAAGTGAAAATTTA
>NHJA01000017.1:0-8400 GCA_002171845.1 Candidatus Pelagibacter sp. TMED203 | reverse complement strand
ACCTCCCGGGGTTAATATAATCAATAGAATAACCATCCCTAGCCGCATACGGTTCAATATTTTTGTAGGTTGTAACAACGCCATTGATTTGGTCAACTAGATTGTCTGTGATTATCAGTATCTTTTTTGTCATAGCATATTCTGCCACACCAGTTACATTCTTCTCCTACAGCAGTTTCCATAAAGTCTTTTTCAACATCACAATAATGATCCCACATACGAGGTTCTTTTGTTGGAAATAAACTCAAAAAATAATTTAATAAAGTTTTCATTTTGGGTTGACATATATTGTTTTCTATGATAAGCTCAGCTAAGTCCCTGCGAGGGAAACTGAATATCCATTAATGTAGTATTCTATTCTTAGTATTAGTATCTTCTTCAAAGTCATCATCAAAGTCTAGATCACCAGCATAATCAGATATTCTAGATTCTCCTTCCATTAGTTCTTGTAACCGTTCTATATTAGCTCTTAACTTATCCAGTTTTTCATCTTCCGTAGTATCTTTATGTTCTATTTGATCTTGTAGAGCCTCAGCTTTAGCCTTTCTAGATATCATCTTATAGTAAATCATTACTTCAGGAGATAGATCAGCCGATCCAAGTATCTTCTCTTTAGATATTACAAACTTAGTATCATTTGTAAAACTAATCCATCGTTGTAGCCCTGTATGTTCTACAATGTGATCTGGCCTATCATGTACCTGTTGTTTAGTTACAGACATTGGACATTCAACCACTAGAGCATCCTCATACTCTTGTAGTATCTTACAAAGCACATCACTACCGTCAAGTAGTTTTAAAACTTTGTATATATTTTCAGAAGTATCTGTATCAGCATATTCCATATTACTATTTATTCTTATCAAGTTTGACCGGTACGATGTCATAGTCGAATCCTTCAGTTGAGTAGATTTGTATTCTTTCCTGCATATGTTTTAACGTGTAGTTATCTTTATTATTATAACACAAATCATCAGCTATGTCAAAGAGTTCTAGTTCTTGTTTATCTTCAGCAACACGGAGACCACGACCAATAGATTGTAATACTTTGATCTGTGACTTGTATGGTGATGCAAAGATGATTGCGTGTATTCGTTTGATGTTTACACCAGTAGAGAATGTACCGTAAGATGCCACTATCACAGCATTGTCATCATTCTCTACTAACTGTCTTACTTTCTCTCTATCATCTGTAGGTGTTGCCCCATAGATAAGATGTACCGTACGGTTATCACCACAATGGTCTACAATCATATCACACAAAGGTACTAACTGTTTCTCAATGTACTGTGCCAATACAAGAATGTTTCCATCAGTAGCACACACCAGACTACGAATAAACTGATTCCGTTTCATATTCGTAGACAGAAACTCCATCTCTTGTTGATAGGTCTTATCCTTCATCATTCGTTTGTCATTCTTATTGTGTTGTAATACTAACACACGAATATGTAAAGGTGACAGTTGTTTCTTTTCTATCAGTTCAGATGTAGTAGTGACTTGTTCGTGTACAGCAAACAAGCCTTCTAATATTAGACGATGTACTTCTGAACCATCAAGTGTGCCTGTAAGACCAACACGATACTTACAATCGTGTAACTTGGTCATAATACCAGTTAAAGATTTTGCTTTAGCAAGATGTGCCTCGTCAACAATAACAGCACCAAACTGACTAAAGTATCTTTTATCTAGTTTGTAAATAGATTGCCATGTAGAGATTACAACTTCTTTTCGGGTGTACTTATCTGAACCAGCATATAGTTTGTGGCAGTGTTCATCAGGAAACCAACCGTAGTCCGCAAAGTCACTGTACATCTGTTCCACCAATCCTGTTGTTGGAACAATAATAATAATTTTTTTACCAGTAAGTTTTTGCGCATAGTATCTAACTAAAGCATATATGATAAAAGATTTCCCAGACCCAGTAGGAGAAAGTATAAGACCCCGATTATCACTAATGATTTTATGAATAGCATCTATCTGATAGTCTCTTGCTTTGAATCCTTTTTTCTGTAAAGACCAGACAAACTTTGCTGTAAGACTTCTTTCAAGGTTTCTAATTTCAAAATCTTCTGATAACGAATAGTCGTGTCCGTTTTCCGTGAGAAATCTCTGGACATACGGTAGTAGTCCATAATAGATTTTACCATTACCAGGTGAGAATAATCTGATCCTTCCGTCCCACATTTTACTTCTGACGGATGGCATGAATCGTGCTCCGGGAACTTCAAATGTGAAAAATTCCGATAACTCTCTTGCGATGTCGGGTTCACATTTGATGCGAATATACGCTTCATTAAATTTTTCAATTAGAGCAGTCACAACTAGTCACCGTGAATAAACTTCTTCCATTCAATAGTGTTTCTTATTGTCCAGTTGCGATTATTGATCTCCTTTAGTATTCGTTCTAAGTAGTCTGCTATCTGTTTGGCATACGCCACCTTTTGACTAAGTTGCTGTAACTCAACATCGGCATCAAGATATATGCCAATGTCAGCTTTTAGAACCTTCAAGTCAAAGGGCTGTTCTTTATATACATCTGGTGGTGCCTTGCCCGTGTAGTATTCCCACTTGGCACGATACAACACCTTATAATCATCTTGCAGTTTTTTATACTGCAAAGAATGTTTCGTGTACAACTTTAGGTACTTGTTGTGTATTTGAGGAGTACGAATAGACTCTAGGTCTAATTCAGTATCATCAATTCTCAAGTCCCGTTCAACATCATTATATAGTTCTTCAATATTCATAATATAGTAAAAGGGTGAAGCAGTTAGAGGTTATTGATTCCTTAAACTATGTATGCTTCCACAATATAGTGAGAAGATTATTAACCTACCCCGTCAATAACTTAACTGCTTCTTTTTATTTATCAAGATTTACTTGCTGCAACATCAAACCAACTAAAGGCAAAAGATGCTTCACAGACCGCATAGTCTGTGTCACTTTCTTGTTGACTATATTCTATGTTGCCCAAACTAACAGGAAAGGCATCATAGATAGTAACATTCGCAATAGGATTGTTTTTACTTGTCAGAATAGTCATCTTGATATCTGTGTACAAGTTTCTATCACTAGAAGATACTACAGCACTTGTCGTGCCATGGTCTGTAGTATCTTCTTTCATACGTCTAATTCTTGTTTGTGTATTGTTACCACGGTCAATATTATCGGGTCTGGGCAATCTGTTAAATTGGTCTTTACCACTAAAGGGGAAACCAATGTTCTTTACCCAGTTATACATTTCCATGTAGTTCTGTAACTGTTCATCAACCATAAATGTCATATTAAAGTTGTCGTATTGCAACTTATCACCAACTACCGCAACATCTACAAAAGGTGTGTACTGAGATGCCTGCCCCATAGTAACACCAGGAATGTTTGCTCTTACCACAAACCATTCTGTTGTGGGAAAGATGGGTAGATAAATCTTAAATTGATTTGACTGTGAATAGTCAAATGTTTCTGGCTGCCGAGAAAGAGCATCAGTAGTACCAGTATCAACCGTACTGGTACTACCTCCGTATTCTCCGACCCTTAGATCAGTTGCTGCCATTATGCAGACCAACCAGTTCCGTCTAGAGCCATCTTAGTACATTCAATAAAAATTGAACCATTAGCAGTTGCGTTTGTTATATGTAAATCACAAGTTACTGCTGTTACACTTGTATGGTCACAGATTAATGCTGGCTGCCCACCAGTAAATCCATAAGTACCATTACCAGTAAACATGAATATCGTGCCCAATGTTCCACCAGTACCTTTAAAGATTAGTTTGAAACCTGCACTTGGACTATCAGTAGTCCAATATAGTTTTGAGATTGCTAGTTTAGAACCTGCAACCCATCCAGACAAGGATGAGTTATCAATGATTATCTGATCCGAGTTGGCCTGATTGTCAATTACAACAATATGTTGTGTACGCCAATCAGTGTCCATTAATTTTTTCGTTACTGTTGCCATTTTATTTTCCTCATTCGTAGAGCGGAAGGTCTAACTCTCGTTTTACTACACCTTCTCTTTAATCACTACTATTTATCAATTCCAGTAGATAAAAAAAGACCCCGCCGAAGCGGGGTCTGGAATAAAGTTGCCTTCATTCTTATTTTTAAGAGCAACTCTCTTACATGAGGTTTGCAATCTGGACACGACGGTAGTAGACGTTGGCGTCAACTGTGCCGGAACCGTTTGTTGCAGCTGAACTTTCTGCGAAAGGATTGACCTGTAGACCATAACGTGTCTTGAAGCCGATCTTTGGCTGGAAGCTGTTCTCGCCGACTGCACGGACCATCTGTAGAGGTACGTATGGGCAGTAGAAGAGGCCTGCATCNTATGGGNNNGTNCCTTTGTANCCAACAACATAGTATTGGTTNGNAGAAGCACCNGAANCNNNNTAAGGNACACCCATGTTCATGTAAGGATCAACGTAGACTTTGAAGCGGCCATTCAATGTACCAGCGAATGTGTTGCCTGTTGAGTCAACATTGAGGTTGTCAGATAGACCAGATGTGTAGTCCAAGAGACCTGCCATTGTAAGAGCAGAAGCAACGTCAGCAGAACAAAGGATGATGTTACCTTTGCCACGCCGTGTGTCACGAGCAATTACGTTAGCATCACGTTCGATAGAGAACATGAGGCCTTTGAATTTTTCAACTGACCAGCGACCGTTGGAGTCTGTATTAAGATCGAAGATACCAGCGGCAGTTGTGTCGCGAGCGGCACCCTGCTTAGAGTTACGATAGATAGTACGAACTACTTCACGGTTGATTTCAGCAAGGATCTCAGAACTTAGAATGTTAGCAAGTTCTGTCTCAGCGTCTAGACCGTGAATGGCCTTGAGGTCCTGAGCGAGTTCCATTGTGTATTCAGCTTTAAGAGCACGTGACTTTGCAGTTACGGTTGCTTTCTCAATGCTGAATGCCATTTCGGCAAAAGCATTAGCAGCACTGTCGCCTAGGGCTTCAGCAGCGGCTGTGGTCATGCCTGTACCTGTTGAGAAGTTACCAGCACTTAGAGCTTTAAGTACGTCAGAACCTGTATGAGTACCTGTACCAGCAAATTTGGTATCGGCTTCATTGAACAGGGCTTCTGTACCGGCCTGTGATGTGTANCGTGCCTTCATTGCGAAGATAAGACCTGTGGGGCCTGTCATTGGCTGAACGCCGCAGATATCATAAGCAATTAGTGAAGGCATGGCACGACGAACGAGCGAAATTAGGATTGGATCCCAATTGCTGACGCCTGAACCAGTTGCGTTGGTTGGAGCGGCTTCACGAAGGAACTCAGAGTCCTCTCGCATTGCACGCTCTTGGTTTTCCAGGATTACAGTAGTGACTGCCCGACGATAAGGGTCCTTAATCTCGGGAAGATCAGGGTGACCCAATACTGGCTGCCACTTCTCCTGTAGTTGTTCCGTTTGAAACATTTTAGTTTTCTCCCTTTTTGTGTGTAAAACTTTTAAGCTTCCGCTTTCTCACGGAGGTGAGTTCGTGAGATAGCAGACATATAAGAGCCCATTGAGTCGGATAGATCAACTTCTTCTTGTCCTTCTACTGGTGCTGCAGTATCATCACTTGGTTGTGTTGCTTGTGCTTTTGGAAAATATCCTTCCTTGATTGTTTCGACTTTCTCACGAAAATCTTCTTCGCTCATGTATTCGATATTTTCTGTAAGACCAGCAAACTTTTCTACTTCTGTATCTGCAAGATCAGAAGCTACGTCTAGTAGAATGTCAGTCCGTTTTAGATCGGCATTTACTTTGTTCAACTCAATATTGTTTTCCAAAGCTTCGTTCAATTTATCCTCAAGCTCAGCGACCTTCTCAGATGCTGCGTCAAGCATATCGAACTGTTCTTCAGGAACAGAGATGTTGTGNTGTTCAAAGAGACCTTTCAAACCGGTCATAAAGCCTTCTGCGATTTCTGCTTTGAGCTTATGCTCCATAGCAATTTCGTTCTGCTTCATCCATTCTTCTACAACATAGTTGAGATAGTCATCGACTTTCTCAGCCATTTGTTCTTGTGCTTCATCAATTTGAGTTGCGAGTTTGGCTTCGTATTTCTCCTCTAGATGAGTCATTTCTTCTTTGAGTTTCATCCGAATAGCAGCTTCAAAAATTGTTGCAGCCTTCTTCTTAAACTCTTCCTCTAAACCTTCTGTATCGGTTAGAGCATGAACATCATCAGAAAGATCCATAGCAGCGACACGCTCATCAATCGACTCTTCCTCTACCTCAGGTGTCTCAGCAATTACTTCTTCAACTTCATCTTCATCGACCTCTTCCATCTTTGCGGATGCATCGGATGGTTTCGCCTTTGGAGGTGAAGCCTTACCTACTTTCTTAGAAGCTTCTTTGCCTGGATCACTTTTGGCATCGGGAGACACAACAGCCTGGCCCATGTCTTGTACTTCACCGTCTAGCTTATCGCCTTTCTCAGCTGGTGCAGCACCTTTCTTGGGGGCATCGGCATGCATCGTTTCGTCTAGATCCGTATCGCTTTCAAATTCCTCTTCGGCGATCTGCTCTAGCTCGGTATTGATATCTGTCATTGTTAGATAACTCCCTTATTGTGTTAGAATATTAGTTATTTATCATATTTAGATTTTTGACATGAAATCTTCAAACACCTTTACGCGGTTTTCAACCTGAGCAGTGCGTTTTGCGTATTTCACCTTCAATTGTCTTTTATATGCTTCAATATCCATTTCTTTGATTATGCCGTTGTCCCAAACCCACTCCTTGCCTTCCATGATGCCTTCAACGAAAGCATTAGGAGCAGAAGGATCTGCTACGATGTCGGCCGCAGTTGCCAGATAAAAATCATCTTTGACTACCTGCATATCTCGGCGAGGTTCTAGTGAACCCATGCCTCTTGACGAAACGCCAAGTTTGGCACCCTCATCAATAAGATTCTTTACGATTTTTCCATAAGGTGTATCCATAACCTTTGCTTCACCGATAAAGTTTTTACCATCGGGGTGAAGGTTAGTAATCATATGTGATACCCTTTCTAGATTAACAGTTGGACCATCAGGATGTCCCAACTCACCAAAGGCTCGGTTCTGGTTAACATACTCTTTGTTATATCGACCAACCTCTTTCTCTAATACAGACATGGGATACATACGACCGTTACGGTTTTTCATCTCNGCCTGCATGAACACACCTTTGATGCGATAGTTCTTAGGACCGTCATCGGTTTTTTCGATTAGGTATTCAATACTATCAATGTGTTCTGATATTAGTTTCATTTATTATTCCTCTGTTTCCTCTTCGGGAACTTCCTCAGGATCACCTGTGATACCAGTGTCTACTGGTTCATCTGTAACCTCTGGAGTAACATCGTCAAATGTTGTACGAGCAACATCCATACGAGCAGCATCCCAAGCATCTGTCTGTTTTGCTGCCATAACATCGTTGAAAATGTCGTTAGCTTTGTTTAGATCACCGTTTGCAACAGCACCAATCATGTCTTTACTGTTTGCCATAATAATATCTCCTTATAGTTTTCTAATATTTATTATTAGTAAAATTTATGCAGCCTCGTCCTCGGGTTCATCGTCATCTTCATAATCAGGTTCTTGTTCAACACCCCGACTTGGATCACCAAACCCACCTTCTGGACCACCCATATCTCTACCAGCTTCTGGGTCAACTTGACCGCTATTTTTCTCATCTTCAATCTGTTTATCAATTCGTGACATTTCTTCTTGGGTTTGTTTAAGAATATTTTTTCTCACCCATTCGATAGAATAATATGTACCAACATACTCCGTGACTGCATTTAACTGATTGATTCGCGACTCTAGAAGTTCTGCATCTTTTAGTTCAAAGAAATGATTGTCATCATTGAAATCAAAGATGATATCTTCTTTCATATCTTCCCAATCTTCAGCAGTCATAATACCTTTCAGTACGCACTGAGTCTTGAGTAAGTCTTGGAACAATAGAGAAAATCTTTTTCGTAGTCTCTGAATAAACTTAGTGAACTTTATCTCGTCCCGTGTAATCTCTGCTGACCGACCCATATTGAAACCAGAGTCTGACTGTAAACGTGAGATAGGAATGTTGAGAGACTTGTAAAGTTTTTCTTGGAAGTATTGTACATCGTCCATCTCGCCTAGGTTCTGTCCTGCAGGCAAGGTTGTAATCTCTGTACCTCGTCCACCTTCTCGTCGTGGTAACCAGAAGTCCTCAAGCATTGACATTTGATTACGGTCGTCTTTGACCTCACCAGTAGACCCATCATACACAACCTTATTGCGATAACGACTCATCACATCTTTGAGATAAGCTTCTGCTTTAGGTTTGGGTAGATTGCCTACATCAATGTAGAAGATTCTCCGTTCTGGTGCTCGACTGATACGATAGATAACTGTCGCATCTTCCATCATGCGGAG
>NHJA01000016.1:0-18940 GCA_002171845.1 Candidatus Pelagibacter sp. TMED203 | reverse complement strand
AGGTCAGAGAAACAAATAGAAATCTCTCGTTTCATACCGTCTTTGATTAGTTGTGGGTTCTCTTGTAGCATACGGACAACAGTAGGTGAGCAGTACCCAGCAAACTGTTTTTTGATTTTCTGTTTCTCTTTAAACTCTAGAATAAATCTATTGAATATACTGTGCATACCCACTACGGTTGTGACTATGATAATCCAACTGGCATCAGCAAGTATTAGATGTCTGCTGAATAACCAATAAGTACCAAACGCACTACCCGAATAGAATAGTATCATCATACCACCGACTGCCCAGTATGGTGTAAATCTTGTGAGGACTACAATGATAAGTCCTACTAATACTGATATCATTAACTCTATGATTAAACTTATGTCATATCGTTTTGGTGCAGTGCCGTTGATAACTGTTTGTAGGGCAGAAGCAGATAGTGCCCAATCGTATTGTTCCCCTACTGGTGTAGCAATGATGCTGCCCAGTCCTTCGGCAGTGATACCTACCACTACCGTCTTACCTTTTAGTTGTGAATAGTCTTTTGCGGCAGCAGATACAGATTGAAAAGTATTATTCCATCGTAACCATATTCTTGCGTGTGCATCTGTGTTGATGGTAGGATAACCTGGCACACGAACTGCTATAACACCACCATCGCCTGCCTTGATTTGATAACTTGGATTGCCTGTAGCAACTCGGATAGTTTCTATTGCCATTGCAGGATATGTTTCTTCACCGACTCTCATTATCAGTGGCAATCGTCTGACCACACCGTCTATCTCTGGTGCTGTATTGATAACACCAACACCGTCTGCGGCCCCACCAAGTTCTGGTATCGGACCTAGCATACCGTTCCATTCATACAACCAAGGCAATGGGTCACCTATCTTGGCAACACCTCTTGGTGCGGCATTCTTGTGTGTTTGGTTTGTTCCGACTTGAGCAATCACTACACCCATTTGATGTAACGAAATCATAAACATCTCGTCACCACCTAGTCGGTCTGGTTCGGAGAATAGTATCGGCATCACAATGATACCAACTTCGGCATGTCTGAGCCTGTAGATAATATCGGCAAGCACTTCACGATTCCACGGATACTGTCCGTATTTTTCTATTGATGCCTCGTCTATTGTAACGATGCCAATGTCTGGTGACAACTCTTGTTCTTCATACTGAGCAAGTAAGTCAAAACTTTTTAGTCGTAATGTTTCTTTTACAAATGGGTCTTGTAAACCTATGAATGTAATCACTGCAAGTGTCACGAAGCCCATCATCCAATTTGATAATATTTTCATTTCATTGATTAACTGTTAATGAACAAAAACTATGGGCGCAATACAAGTTTGCATTATAGTTTTTGTTGTCTCCTGTTTGTGTAATGGTGATTGAACTACCGTTACTTGTTCTACCATCAACTACTACACCAATAGTATTATCATCACCAGTTTGTGTAAACTGCATGATACCACCATTCATTCTATTCATAGTCAAGTCTATATCATTATCTTGACCATCTTGTATCATTGTTATATCTGTACCAGCACTGTTCGTAATGGTCAGGTCCAAGTCATTAGCATAAATTGGAAATATGAACAGACTACTCAGACTGAATAATAGCAATCGCATTTTCTGATCCTCCTAGTTCGTAATCTATTATTTCATAATCACCCTGCAATACATTGATAAGATAACCATACTCTTTATCCAATACCAATTGTATCTTGTTTCCCGATGCGGCTTCTCTTTCCCATATCCACATTGGGTCATCGTCTATCACAAGAATACCTGTGATTGGGTCTTTACCTGCTTTGACTTTAGATGGGTCACCCGATCCAAGTCTTACAGTTTCTTTCTCAGATATTTTGTCACTCAAAACTAAAGCAAGTTGTTCGTTGATGACCTTGAGTAGATCAACCAGGAAGTTTTGTTCTAGAAAGTCTATGTCTAGTCCTGTTGCCCATTGTGTTTCATTTTCTTCCAGATAGTCAATTTCCAAATCTTCAAACTGTAGAAAGTCAACATCTAACATATCAGCAACTTCTTGGAAGTATTCTGATGTTTGTGCTTCTGCTATCTCTTTTGGTTTAGATACAATGAGTAGATTGTTAATCATATCTTCATCTAGGTCTAGTATCACAGGTTTCATCGGTGCAGATGCAACAGTTGTTACTACTGTAGCTTGAAATGCCTGATTGAGTATGACCTGTCCTGCATCAGAGGTGACATCAATCTCACCAACAAAACAGTTTCCGTTTGTATCACACGATGGCAATAGAATGATAGTAGACCCACCGAGTTCATCTACTGTCATTGAAAAGTCTGTACCACGAACACCAATCGTTGCTGTGGGTGTTTGTATCTTCACATTTTGTTTAGAGTTCTTGGCAATCAGACCAGAGGCATATCGTATTGTGCCTAGTGATGCCTTGATTGATAATGAACCCGTCGATGTTTCTGGATCATAAACAAACGCATCAATAATAAGTTTACTATGTTCTGTTATGTCTACCCGTGTGTCATCTACAAACTGAATGGCAGTCTTGCCTTTGCCTGTCTTGACGATATCATCTGAAAAGATATCTAACTCTTTCTCAGTGACAACTTCGGACCCATCTTCTGAACGCTCGACCTGCCCAGTACCCTCATGGAGAATGACACCCCCGATGCTGGCCTGGGCAGATAAGTTAAACAACAATAACAGTGATAATAAAATTTTCATTAGTCGTCCTGAATGATATCAATATCGTGATTGTCTCCAGCAGTTGTCAAGTTTATTATGTTGTCGTATAGACCAGACTGTGTTATGTCAACGTCAGCAATACTGCCCGTGTGACTATGCACTAGTGTATGTCCATTGACATCACCGTTGTTGTTTATGTCAATCAGGTAATTGTTTGTATCACCGTTGACTGTTAGTGTTAGAATGGCAGACGTACCATCTATTGTAGCAGCAACTACGTTACTATCACTGCCCGAAGCACCCGTAATAGATACAGTTGCGTTTGCGGCATCAGCAGATTCACCAATGTCTATGTCAATATCGTTTGAACTACCGACCCATACTATACTTGCTGTTGCAGTCGCACAAGATGAAACTGTACCGGCACTGTCACAATTGAAGTCAATGTTGTTACTGTTACCAGTTGTTGAGAATGTGCCTGTAAATGTTGCACCATTGACATCAAATGTCAATACGTTACTATTACCAATCTGGTCAATATCAATAGTAGTTGTTGCACCAATCACCGATGATGATGTTGTGCTATTACCCACCTTGTTGTCTTGACCGTCTTGTGTTATATCAAGGTCAAGGGTTGCACCCGATTGTGTTACATAAATATCATTTGCATGAGCAAACGACATCATCATTAACATCATTATTCCTAAGAATAACCTTTTCATTCTTCCTCCTTATTATATTTCCAGAGCCCTTTCGCTTCACCTTTCTCTATCATTTGTAATACACTATACTCTATTGCTGTTCTGATAGCGTAGTTAGTTGGCTCATTTCTAGCTACACCTACTTCTATCTCCAACGCCTTCGTTCCTAAGTCTAGAAACTTAAAGGCATCGCCGCCTATCTTCTGACTGGCGATTGTTTTTGTCGAGGATACGGATAGTAGTATCTCTCCTGTCTGAACAGCTACTAATCGCAAGGCTACTGTGACCTGATCTGTCCTATATTTTCTATAAGCACCTATGCCAAAGTATCTTGCACCTTCGCCACCTGTCATTACATTAGAATCGTAGCTCACGATTCCACCTTCTAATAGAAGGCCTGCAAAGAGTAGTGGCTTTAAGATGTACTTCGTATCTCCATCATATTGTTCTCTTGTTGATCTTATTAATTGTCTCTCTTTTATTAAACTGTCTAACCCCTGTCTCTCTACTACCTTAAACCATTTGCCTTTACCAACAGACTTCAAAGCATCTATAAGATATGTTTCTGGTGCCTGTGATACGGCAGTTGATAACTGCGAAAACCTTGTTGATGGTTTTCTTTGTCCGGTTCTATCAGGGAACTTATATACTGCTATTGTTATCACTGGTTGGTCTAACTCTGGAACTGCCATAAGCAACTCAGTAGTAGGAGTTCCTTCTGCATAGGGTAACGATCCATGTAGAATAAACTTGCTACTAGTTGAACAACCAGTAAGAAATAAAACACCTAACAGTAATAGTATCTTTTTCAAAATCCAAAGTCTCCTACAGGCACAACCATTGTAGATGTTGTACCATCTGCATCCGTTATGACCAAAGTAATCGTTCCTAAGTCTGGGTCTTTAGTCCAAACTAACATAGAACCTTCAATGTCTGCCGTACCTGTCAAAGGCGCATTACACGTTTCATCTTCTGTGTCACAGGTAGCAAACATATTATCCACTAACTGCTTAGACAAGTTAGCATAGATACGACTCTCTACGTTCTTGATAAACTTATTGATGGTTTTATTCTTTTCATCTCGTTCGTCCTGTCTATCTTGGGCCTCTGCCCGTTCTCGCATATCTTCCTTTCTATTGTGTTGTAACTGTTCAATAGAAAGCATATGGGTACTCCAACCGACACCACTGAATGATGGACTATGAAACTCATGTACAAGTTCAGAGGCAGTTGCTCTTATTGCAGCAAAGAACATAAGACCAATGAACAATGCAATGATTCCACCACCAGCAACGGCAGCATACCACAAATCTCTAGTCTTCCAGTTTTTTGGTATCTTTTCCATTCTTGTCCTTTAGTTTTATTGCTTCATCCATTTCGATGAAGATGTTTAGTTTCTGATCCAATCGTATTAGGTCATTATCTAACATTCTAATACGGTCTATCAATGCAATCAACACGGTAGCAGTCTGTCCCAGTTTTGGTTTTATTTCCGTTGTTACATACTTCCATATAAAGAATATGAAGTACCCCATACCACCTGCTACTACAATAGGCAAACCATATTGGTTTACTAGTTCAATGACATCCATTACTCTGCCCTTACTGTATGTTCATACTTGTCAACCTTTACAAGCCAACCACTTTCGTTGACAACAAAAATATCTCCCGGTTTGTATAAAGAATAATTCTTATCCATTACTTCCGTAGGGGTATCTCCCTCTACTCTAAAACTACCGTTGGGTGCTTGATCTATGGAATAATCAATCCATTTCATTAGTCTTTCCTCGCATCTTTCTGCCCGTCTGCACGAGCGATTCGATCCAAATCAGGTCTAACACCCACAACCGTACTAATCAAGGTGTCTATTCTGACAACCTCGTTGTTCATGGTTTTAACCCGCAAGTCTAGTGCGGTAATCATAGCGTGTAACGAATTAGCCTGTCCTACGACAGACTCAAGGATGTACTTTAGTAGAAGTACAATAAAGAAGCCACCGGCAAGAGTGCCAGCAGCAGCGAACCCTAACTCAAGAAATTGAGCAAGGGCATCTGTAGTTGGTTCCATGCAATATTCATCCTTTGTTCCTACACTTCATATCTTTGCTCATTTCGCAAACAATTTCACTAGCCGTTCTTACGAACAGAAAAGGTAATATAGCATGAATAAATGCAATAAAAAATAATAATAAAAAGGTGAGAGCATACCTCATTGCATTAAACATATGCAGGAGATAGCTCTCACCGACACTTCTAGGGTGTTCTGTAAATATATTTTTCACAGAACTATTTATAGAAATTTTACTTTATGTCGATAGAAATAGCCTCTCTAGCAAGATCAAGTTCGTCTTTAGGCATAGGAATAAGACCTCGGTCAGCTAAGTAACCGAACTCACCTGCTGCTTCATCTGACATATATATTTCTACAAAAGTTTTTATGGATGGACGTATTGTAAGATGCTCTTTTTTGATATAAACATAAAGAGCACGACTTACTGGGTATGATCCGTCTGCAATGTTTTCAAATTCAGGTTTTACACCACCAATAACAGAGCCTTGAATCAAGTCCCGATTCTGGTCAAGAAAACTAAAACCAAAGATACCAAAAGAATTTGGGTTTGCTTTCAACATATTGACGATGAGACTATCATTCTCACCTGCTTCAATAAAGTAACCATCATCACGCATTTCGTGGCAAAGGTTTTTGTATGCTGTTTTATCCTTCTTCTTTAGAGCTTTAATTTCGGGGAAGGTCTTACAACCTTTCTCCATCAATAACTCAACAAAAGCATCACGGGTTCCAGACGTTGGTGGGGGACCCAGAACTTCAATCCTATGTTCTGGTAGACTTGGGTCAATTTGATTCCAATGTGTGTATGGATTTGGTTGACCGTTTACAGTCTTCGCAAGTGCAAGATACACTTGGCGAGGTGTTATAACTAATTGTTTTGCCTCAATAGAATTGGCAAGAACAATACCATCATAACCTACTTTCATTTCAATAGGTGTTACATTGTTTGATGCACATAGTTCTAGTTCACTTTTCTTAATGGCACGACTTGCATTAGTCATGTCAGGTGTTTGATTCCCAACACCAGCACAAAACAACTTCATACCTCCACCTGTTCCTGTTGATTCAACTACTGGAGTTTTATGTTCGTCTAAACGTCCTAGTTTTTCAGCAACAACCGTGGTGAAAGGATAAACAGTAGAACTACCTACTACTAAAATATTACTTCGGGCAAAAGCATTTCCAGAAATGGAAAGTAAAGCTAAAGCGATGAGTACAATTTTCTTATTCACATTCTTTTCCTAAAATTATATGGAGACTTATTTCTCCATACTAATATTTAGATTTTGAATGTTACACCTATGTTACAATGTACTAGAAGGTACCAGTCAAGGCGAACAATACTTTGTTAGAAACGACATCATCTGCGGTAGTATGGGAAAAGTCCATCTCAAAGTTTAGTGAGTTATCATCTTTTTCAAACAGATTGAATGTCTTTTTAGTTCCATAGGTCTGGTAGTTATCTGTCAAATCAAACTTCAACTCAAAATCATAATTAGTGTGTAGGTAGTAGGCACCGAACGCAACGAAGGCAAGACCTACGACTGCCATAGCCATATCGGAATCATTATTTTTCTTTTTGGGTGTTTCTTCTGCACCACAATACATGATACTTCTACCGTTACCCGTACCGATTGCCCCAGCCGCACAAGCAGCATCACCTAATGCCCTTGCAGTAGCAGACCGACTCTCTAGATGATACTCTGATGCTACAACAGGTTTGCCTGTGACGGCAATCGCATGAGCCACCATTGCCTTTACTTGTTCTGGTGTCTTGTTGAACCCTGTCTGTAGAAATACATAGTCTGCGTTGGCAAAGTATTCTGCTTTGAAATGGGGTGTCATATGAACACCGACAGGTTTGGTTGTTTGACTCTTTAGATGTGCAACTAGAGCCTGTACTTGAGCAGCACTCCAATACTCATCACATTCTAAACAAGTAACATACCCTGTGACTCTGCTGTCAAATCTAGCCACCATATTACTGAAGTGTGCCTTCTGGGCATCTAAAGATTGATTGACGATAGAAGGACTATCATCGGGTGTCAACCATAGAACTGGTTTGAGTCCCATGTTGTTGAGTTCATCCAATCTTGCTTCCCAATCTGGTTGGGGACTAATAGAAC
Organism: Candidatus Pelagibacter sp. TMED203; assembly: GCA_002171845.1. Taxonomy (GTDB): domain Bacteria; phylum Pseudomonadota; class Alphaproteobacteria; order Pelagibacterales; family Pelagibacteraceae; genus Pelagilacustribacter. The sequence goes on along the minus strand of NHJA01000016.1, from coordinate 11,369 downwards.
TGAGATTGAACCCACCACCGTTATCTCCACCGTTTCTGGTGTAGAGATAGATGTGGGTATCGCCGTTTGCCTTTGCGGCATTTCTCATGCCGACCTTATCGGCGTTGGGGTGTAGATAGTTAAGTGTCATCCACTTACTATCTAACATTAGAAAACTTGCACTGTGTCCGTGCAATGAATAGTTTGTATCGTATGCAAAAGAACTAAGGCTTATTAGACTTCCTAGGAGCACTGCTACCATTTTCGTTGTCATCTTGAATCTCCAAATGTTCAACTTTACTAGTCACTTTGCTCATAATATTTTCCATTTTCTTATCAAACCACTTACCCATTTTAGTTTTTGCAAACCACTTGTAGAAACTGTTACCCACCGTACTCAATAATATGGTGAGCAGTAACTTCCATATGATAAACATCAGGTCTGGGCCATGCCTGCCTTACGAATTGCGAATCGGCCGAAGGGACGGACAGACCAGTAACATGGTTTTGCCTTCCACATCTTGACAGGAGGTTCAACGTGCATCATACCTTCTAAGAATACACGATCTGCTTCTGCTCGCATTTCGTTCACTACCTTCTCATCATGCGTTTTGTTTTTTAGTGCATCTCGTAGAGCACCGTAGAGTACATCATGGATAATAGCAGGTCGTGCTACATCCCAAGGTGCGACTGCCACCCAACCGAAACGAGGAATAGATGCGAGGTCTGTGTCATAACCCTTTGGGGCATACACTTTAGAATAACCTTCTGGTGATTTGGGTTCTGTAATCTTTACACCCATCTCTTTCCAAATGTCGTGATGTGTCTTGGCTTCTTTAGAAAGAAACCACATCTCTTTATTCAGTTCCCAATGCATCTTGCCGTGGAACGTGCAGTCTAATTTACCGGACCAGACTTTAGTCCCTTTATTGTGGTGTGTCACCTTCGTAATACTCCCGATACTGTTTTAAGATAACAATGTACTCACCAATCTGAGCACGAATATCTTTAATGTTAAGAGCCAATCGCTCGTAGTCACCATGACGGAGAGCAAACAATGCTACACCTTCATTATCATCTTTCAACATCTGCCACACTTCATCAATGTTGGCTTCAGTTACAATCACCCAACCCACATCTCTTAACTCTAATGGTTCTGGGTTAGGAATACTTAGACGCAACTTCTCTGTTGGAATAGAAGTTACCTCTACTTGTTTTGTCTTGGGGGTAATACTACAACCTGCAAGAAACGCAACACCCACTAATAATAAAATCACCTTCTTCATTCTGTAATCTCCTTACCTAGATTGGGGTTTGCCAATCCAGGACATTCACGGTTGCTTTGTGACTTCTTTGTTGCTGCGAGTTCTTCTGGTGTTCGTTCTGCACCAGTAGCAAGTTCAAAGCATCTCAACTCGGCACCAGATGCTCTGTTGATAATACGATCAACGAGACCTGGTTTATTCTGTGCTAGAATATCAAGTTCGTGTTTGCCAAGTTTGTTGGCAAGATTCTTTGAGTCTGCACGGAGTTTAGTTTGGGCATCTCGCAACTCAGAATTTGCTTCCTGAATTGCGGCAGCCTCTGCTTGCTGATTAGCAATAGTCTTTTCTTGTTCGGCAACAGCTCCTTCAAGTTTCTCTTGATTGACTTGAAGGATCTGATTCTCTGCCTGTAGATTTACAATCCAACTGTAAGCTCCAAATCCACCTGCGCCCATTAGTAACACTAATATAATAACAACTTGTATCATAATATAACCTCAGTTTATTTATTTTTGTCGTATGCTCGACCTCTTGCCTTGGTCAAACCTTTAAAAGAGGGACTGTCCTTTCCATATCTCTCTACAGATTTAGTACGTCTACTGTGAGGTTTATGTTTTACTGCGGGAACTTTTGTAACTGTTCCTTTGAAACCGGAGATATCAACAGGTTCCTTTACACTTCGTCCAATATTCTCATCAACGGCATCTTCTTTCTTGTAACCAAACTTCTGACGTTTCTGTTGTCGTACTAAAGCATCTTTATCTCCAGATTGTGCCTTTCTTACGTCCGCAGTTTCGGAGTCTTTTTGAGTTCCCAACTTCTTAACCTTGACACCCATCATTGTTTTCTCGTCAACAGTCTTATCTAGATAAGCAACAGCTGCCCTTATCCAAGGTGACTCTACTGATTCATGCTCTGGTGCGTTCTTGTATCTAGGATCGTTTTTATTAACTACCTTTGTACCAGTCTTGGTGCCCACCATCTTTTCTTTCTTGGGGTCTTTAAGTTGTCTAGGTTTTGGACCACCCATATTCTTAACACCTTTGGTGGGGAACTTCATTCCTGCAGGTGGATTTGCAAATGCTTCTGTCTCTACTTTTTCAATTGTCTGTTCGGGAAGTTTACCTTTGGGTTTAACACCAGGTTTTAGTTTGTTACTGGTTTGTTTTACACCTTTAGTTTTAACACCTCTAGATGTTTTGTGTTCGCTACCTTTCTGACTACTTTGATACCAATCTGGCCTATCAGTATAAGCTCCAGATTTTCCAGAAGTGCCTTGATTTTTTCTAGGACCTGTACCCGTTGTGCCTGTAGCATTTGATCCAATACTTCCTATAGTTTGGCCAGAACGAGCACGTTCTCTTGAATCTGCTTTATCTCTAGGTGAAGGAGTTGGTCTGCCTGCGGGTGTGAATTTGTATTTCCATTTCATATCAGATGGTTTACCTTCTGGACTTCGCAATCTACCTTTTGATGCTTTATGTTTCTCAGTTACCAACTGTTCAAACTGTTCCATTGGTGTTAGTTCTACTTCTTCATGAGCCTGTTTAGAACCACGGACTTTCTTTTTACCTCTTGTATCTTTGTGGTATGTAGAATGACCGGAACCCTTCTCTTGTGGTAAGTCATCGTCCATATGGCGTTGAGTACCTGTATGATGAGTATCAGCTTTATGGTATACCTCACCACTAGCCTTAGACCTACGAACACCAGATTTATAAGCTGCAGTCTTTTTGACATTCTTACCTGCTGGTGCTGGTGAACTTAACTGTTTAGGTGCGATAGATTCTTTCTGATCTTCTTTCTTGCGGCGAGAGGCAATAGCCTGTCGGCGACGATGTAGATACTGATCTGAACTATCAACATCACCATCGTTATCAATGTCTTTGTCTTTACGATCAGCGTGTTTACCTTGCAACTCATCTGGGTTAACAGCGTCTAGTGACCTTCTGTGTTTTTTGAAAGATACTCTACCTGCCTGACGATCTTTGTGATCTTTATCAGTCTCGCCAGCTTTCTTTTCAGGCACTTCAGTATGTTTATCGCCTTTCTCATGTTTGGTTGTAAATGCTTCTGGCATAAGAGCATTCAAAATAGCTTCTTCAATACTGCCTGGTTTAGTGTTTAGGTATTTCATGTTCTCATCCACGTTAAGTTGTTGCTGTTGTGCAGCCTGTTCTTTTTTCTTTCTGACATCAGCCTTCTTGGCATCTGGATTTGTGATACCCTGACCTGGTGTCATTTCTTTTGTGTAGTTTGTGTACTCATCAGAGCCCGCATCTCTTTCACCGTTCTCTGTTTCTTTTGATACACTTTCTGAAGTAGGAAATAAAAAATAATCTCTAAGATTATTCATAGTATTTGATGCAACTGCAAGTTTATTAGTCCACCAACTTGGTAGTGCATCTTCTGGATTCATACTTTGTAACTTTGACATCATTTGTATTGTATCTTCCATGATAGTTTTACATTGACGAATTGCAGAAGCAACATCCGTATGTCCATCTTCATTTATTGCTTTTTCTAAATCTTTTGATTCTTTCTTTAGACCTACAAGAATTCTATTAGTATCGTTACTAAACTTCCTACGAGTAGCCCGCAGTTTACCAGCAATTCTCTTATCTGCTGTCTTGTAGTCTTGTTTCTTTTCAGCGTCTGACTGTGATGCAGATGCTTTCTGGGCATAACTGGACATTGTCTTGTTACTGAGTTCGTCTATCTCTACTTCTTCGTCAGCCTTCTTGTAAGTTGTCTTTCGTAAAGTACCACCAGATGGAAGTTTTGTTGTAGTCTGCTTATCTACTTTGACACCAGCAGCCCTGCGCATCTTATCTAGGTTCTTACTGGCATCTTTCAACTTACCGAAACCTTCTTCTACTTCTTCTTCGTTCTTCTTGGGAAGTGTAAGAGTTTCTTTATCTGCATTGGGATTGAGAGCATTCAAAACTGCATCTTCAATACTGCCTGGTTTTGTTTCAAGATACTTTTTGTTTTCTGTTTCTTCAGCAAAAGGATTAGCGTGTACACCAAACATATCTAACTTTGCCTGTACTTGTTTCTGGAGAATTTTCTCTTGACGTTCTTTGATTCGTCTGTTTGCCTCACGGTATTCTTTTGTTCTACCGTCTACTCTATACTTTTTCATAAAAACTTTTGTACCCTTTGCATTAGGTGCCATATCTACACCGCCACCAGCAACAGAATTGACTGGTGCTTCTTCGTCGTGTTGAGCAGACTCTAACTGTTCAAATTTTTGAAACCTTCTTTTGTTCACGAAATGTTTGTAATCTCTTACTTGACCTGGTGTAGTTTGTTTAAACTTTCTTGTAGTTTCTTTTGCGTCGTTGGGACCTTGTGTCCATACAGACCATTTGTGATTCTTGTTGTCTTGTTTATCTTGAATCTCTTTGCTACTATTTATATCTTTGTCTTGTTTAGGCATCGTCAAGGTCCTCTAGTGACACATAGATTTCTTCTTTTGATCTTTGGTGTACAACTTTAAATATGTTCTGACCCATAACTTCATCTGTAGGTGATACATCAGAGAAGGCGACAACAACATCACCCTTGTTACCTTTGATCTCTGACTTGTCTGTGAAGATATCTTGAGTCAATTTGTATTTGCCCTTTGGTAGATTCTCACCAATACCAATGACTGCTTCTTCTAGTTCATTAGGGTGGGCATAACCATTATCAATAAGCCAATTGATAAAGGTTCTTTCAATCATGTCACCTTCTTCTTGGTCGGTAACAACACTCTGTTTCAGTAGAAACAAAGCCGTGGCATAAGTCCCAATCTTTGATCTAACTAGTGGAACTTTGTTTAGTATTCGTTTTAGATTAAACACTAACCGATGAAGGAGAGTAAATGATTTCTTCTCCTCATCGGTCTTTAGTGTGTTTGCCCTTCTTAACAGTTTACCATTATCATCAATGATGCCTAACTTGAACGCATCTTGATCTTCCCAAGGCGTGGTAAGGATTCTCAAGAAGCGATATGCAACGAACAAATCAATAGCACGACCCTCTGCTAAAAACTTGTGATGGTCATCTATATATTTTGTAAAGTGTTCCATATGTGTTCNTCCCGTCTAACTCCTGATAATGCTGGTTCAAATANAGTAANCATGTTTAGATACAACAAAAATGTTTTTAACTCCGACCAGTATTCTGGTTCAATCTTAAACAATAATAAAGTTACGGCACCTTCAATTCCAAACACATTTGATAAAACAATAATGTGATTCAGAATCAACCGTTCCTTCAAGTCACCCCCTTCGTGGTATTTCTTCAACAACCTTTTGAGATACTTAAATCTCTTGAGGTCATCTTGAAATTCCTCTTCGCCATCCGCTTGGGGATTATCATAATGTTTCATGGCAAACATCTGCCAATTTGCAGGAGTTATCTTTTCAAACATTTATGCTATCTTAGCATATACCTTAAAAGAGTTATTCCTTAGTCCTTCAATCTGAATATTCAAACTCTTATCAATGCCTTCCTCACTATCAAACTCATCAAAGGGTGTATCTACACTCTTACCAAAAACGCCACCATATCTTTTCAATGGTANGCTGACATTACCTGACTCAGGGAGTTCTTCGGGCATATCAAAAGATAGTCCAATTCTCTCCATGAATCCCTGTAGTTGATGTACGGCATTCTCAGGAATAAGATACTCNCGNTCNGCAATAGAGCCNACGAAAGCATTTACTCTTTTGAGNACNTCACNNTTCTGAATGTCATAAGGATCNCTNCCACCNTTCTGGTTNANAGAAACNGAGTTTCCAACCTTTGATCCTGGGGCATCCTCNGACATAAACTGNTTNTAGGATTTCATTTTATTNTCCGCCTTTTTTAGTTTTNNCTTNTACTTCNTCGTCGGTAACCGGAGTATCATCTTCAACAAACTCGACTTCTACTTTTGGTTCTTCGACAGGTTCTTCTGCTGCGGGTGTGGGTTCTACATCTGTGGACTCAGGTCCAACTTTACCTCTGTAAGGTTTACCACCAGCACCATATCGTATTACTTCTTCATCACTCATTTGTTTTTTCCTCTTTCATTTCTAGAAAATAATCAATTTGTTGTGTTGCACCTTGGAGCGCATAGAGATTAGCTTGTAGCTGTGATCTCTGTGCGTCCAAGTTTGCAATCGTTTCTTCAACCTTTCTAATATCTTCTATTATTGTTTCTTTCCTTTCAGATAGTTGTTCAAAAGTTATCATAATATAAGTTCCTATCTATTAAGCAATAGTAACACCAATAGCTGCAAGTGTATGCCACTTACTGTTATTAAAAATACCTACCCACGTGGAACCTGTACCAACACCCATTGCACCTGTAGCAGGTGTTAGTGTTGAACCATTAGTGCCCTGTGTCCATGCGATTGTTGTACCACCAGCAAGGTTGGTTGGTGTCAATGTCATCGTACCAGCAGCAGAACCATCAATACAAGTGATAATCTTGATCTGACCCTGGGCACCGTCAGCAAGCGTTAGAGCCTGTGCTGTACCAGCAAGTGTTAGATTGGTGATGGATGTTGTGACGTTGACGGCACCAGCTGCTGTTAGAGCCTGTGCTGTATCAGCAAGNCCTAACCAAGAAGGAANATTATTGAANACATTAGCTGCGCTAATCTTCTTGTTTACNGGTGTACCTGTTGGATCATCAATTACATGAAACAANTCTGCCGCNGCGATACCTGTTCCTAGATCGGTCAAAGCCGTAATCTTCTTATCTGCCATTTTCTATTTTCTCCTTATATAAACCCTTTCGGGAATTCTACTCTATGCATATACATAGATCACGTTAAATTCATTATGTTGTTACTTTAAGNCTTGACAAGTCGCCAGTTGTTCCACCAGCAGCATTCAAGTTACCATTTTGGTGTGATGTGCCTTGATAACCAACATCAGATGCAGCAGTGATGATTGTATTCGTTGTACCATCTGATGTATCTTTGATCGTACCACCGTTTAGGTTAAGTGCGTTTGCACCAATCAATAGAACATCATTCACTTTGAACTGGTTAAGTGATGGGTCTGCTGTGACAAACTTCTTCCAGTTAGTACCACTACCAGATGATGTGTAAGCAGCATTGATAGATGCCAATGTACCACTACCTGCCTGGTTGTTTGTAATCGTGATGTATGGTGTACCTGTTACTGTTACGTTCTCACTGAAATGAACGTGAACTTCGATAGCTGGGTGTGCAGCAGCACTGTATGTGCTAGCAGCCCAGTAAACATATGAGAACCATCCTTGGACACCAGCACCNCGAAATGCTACTATAATCTCTGGGTCAGCNTCTACNTCATCGCAACCGCCCCATGGACTACCTGCAACAACNTTTCTTACCCATCCGCTGATGGGTCATGTGAACATTAGCCTTATCAGCATCTGAACTTGGTTCAGCACCTGTGCGATATGGCTTAAATGTTTTCGTTGGATCCGACATTAGTATTTCCTCTCTTTTCGGTTTACTTCACCTACTCGGCATAATATAATCGTTATTTGTAATACTATTTATCGTTTTAGAAACTGTTGGAGGCCACGATCTGANACGTGCTGATGGGTACTTGCGGCTTTATGAAGGGCAACACCCGCTGAATCACCACGTTTTCTGAACTGTTGATACATCTTTGCGGCAGAAGCATACTCTCTTTTGTAAACTGCCATCTTACTAGCAGCCATTTCTTTCTTGAAAAACATATCAAAGAACCCTTCATTAGTAATATCTTCTTCNTGACATTTACCTACTGGGTCTTTGTTTTGATCTTTNTTATCNTTCTCTTGGGCCTGTTTGAAGGTCATTATNTTTTCGTACATACGACCTTTGTGTTTTACTTTACCCTTCTTCATCTCTTTCTTCCGATCCTTTTCTGTCTTTGCTCTATACTTTGGATCAGATAATGATTTGGCAACACGATTTGGGCGGTTAGATTCATTCATTGTATTCTCCCACCACTCTGGACCTTCACCCGCCTTGATACTCTTGATGCGTTTTTCATATTCTTCTAGTGAAGGTTTTACTCTACCGTACACAACATCCATAACATAGTTGAGAGTAGTAGCATTAGCAGAAAGAGTACCACATCGGGCACCAACTTCACCTTTGAGAAAATCTACAAAGATACTTTCACTAGACTCTGCAAGTTTAGTGGCAAGATCGGTTGGTACTTTAAGATCAATATAACTATATACAAAATCGTAATGAGGCACTGGTGAACCATGCAGAATATACTCGTCTTTTACAACCACTCTTTTGAAACCATCAATGTTGTACCAAGTACATTGGTGATCTGTCAATTCATCTGGTTGACCAAATGTTGCAATTAACTTTTCGGCATACTCAACAGGTTCTTTATGTTCCCAATCCATAAACGATTCTTTTAATTCGATATATTCTTTTAGAGATTTTACACCCATAGCTTTCTGTAAGGTTTTGAATAACATCGTTCCTTGTCTAAACTTTGATGGCAAACCTTTCTGAAAAGATTTGTAATCGTTATCTTGGGCAGCCTTTCTCATCTTTGATGCGGACATACCAGACACACCTTCAGCGTCTGGGTCTCTTTCGCCGGCACTGATTACACGAATACTTTTGAACTTGTAGTACCCATGTCTTGCCTTCTTTCCATTGTAAGCTTTTAGTAGTTTGTCAAACTCATCAACTCGGTCTGAACCTACCACCATCACTACATCTGTATATTTTTCTTTGTATAGATTGACCATAACATCTATGGCCGTTGTTACTTTATCTGTAGATATGCTTCGTGCATGAACAGGAAACATAGCTTTCATTATGGAAACTTTACTTCTAAAGTTTAAGGGATTCTTTTTTGCGTCTTGTGTTTGACTCGCATAGATGCGATAGTTTCTATTTGCCNGACGAGTATTGTCCATGAGTTTTTCATGTCCAATAGTCGGTGGGTTGAATCGACCAAAACTAAATGATATAGATTTTGCCATTAGTCTTCCACTTTCTTACCAGCACGCCATTGACGGCAAGACCAGTATCTTGCTTTCCATTTTGGTCCTGGGTCATCACAATTATGTCGTGCTCTAAATGATGCTCTACGNTCTGGGTCATCTCGTTTGATTTCCATATTGGGATCACCAAACGAAACTTTNACAACATTGCCCTTATCATTTTTTACATAAACGTAAAACTTCTTTGAACCACCACGTTGGGGTTTGTTCAGTTTTACATTTTTCTTTTCACCATTTTCAATAATGAGTATATCTTCATGCTCAAGGCCTTCTGCCATATGTTCACATTCACTACAGCATGAAGAATCAAATTGTTCTTTTCGTACTTTGCCTGCTAGATCAGAATCTGCACCACCCCAAGTACCTTTACCTTTTGTGATGAACGAATTGACTCTTGCCATTGCCCACTGTTGTGGTGTTGTGCCTGGACGATGGCCACCTTTCCATGCTGCCATGCCGCGATCATAAACTTTCTTGAGTATGCCGTATGAGATACCGGACTTAGATGATTTGTTCTTTAGACCTTCGTTCTTTTCTTCGATGTATTCTTCACCATACATCTGTTTGAACTTCTTAGTGTGCTTAGACTCTTTGGTCTTAGCATCTTTATCGCCGGGTGCAGGTGATTCAGAACCACCTTTGGCAAAATGTTTTGCTCTGGCTTCTTTCTCTGACTTAGATAAACCTTTGTAATACTTTGCGGGTTGTGTTCCTGGTTCATCAGCAACAGTAGGATCTTGTTTTACTTTCTTAGTNTGACCGTCATCAGTTTCTTCGTTCTTAGGTACACAGTTAGGCACTCTCTTGCCACCTTTCATTTTGTAACCTACTTGTCGGTGTGAATCCCAACAGGCTTCATCTAATACTTCGACCACTTGATCTACAATACTTTTCATCGTTCTTCTCTCGCTGCGTTTTTATATGAATACAATATTTGATGCATCATCTCTCTGAGTTCTTCGACTCGTTCTTCATTTTCTTCCATCATCTCTTTGATGGTTACAACATCATTCTGTATTACGGCAATGTCAGTTGCGTTCTCGACAACCTTAGTAACGGTTTCTTGTGTAGCATCTAACTTAGTATCTGTTTCTGATGCCCACCACACAGCGGCAGCTGCCTGTGTAGTCAGAAATACACCAAGAGCTATTGTACTGCTACTCCAATCCATAGTTCGTTCTCCATGTTATCCTTTGACCCAATTTTTATCCACTTGAAAATTAGCACGACTAAACTCAAGTCGATCTACNAGTTTCGTTGCTTTGCCAATANGATCNATNGCAACAAAACCTTCNGGTGCTGTTACTCNGTAACCATTNGGGGTTCGGATAAATGTACCTATGTTCTCTGCTCTCTCTAGCTTTCTNATGATTAGAGTCTTAGCAGTTTGTAAAGTTATGTAAGTCGCAATGACATAATATAAATCTTTCTTGTATTTATTATATTCGGAAAGTCCGTCTTTCTTAATCTGTTCCCACTTTTTCTTTCCCTCGGCACTTTTTACACTTTTTATCTTCTTATTCAGGCGTTCCTCATAGTATTTCCCGAAAAAATCTACCACCTTTTTCGTGTTTTCTATCTTCTCTCCGCCGCGGATATATGAGTTCAGAAATATTTTAAGAAGGTTAGATGGGGCTTCAGCGTGCGTAACTTTGTCCATCATTCGTAGGTAGTTTGAGGCCTTCTTGAAAGATCCCGATGCCATGTTCAATACCTTCTGAAACTCTTTAGCTTCTGTGGCAGTGAACTTGACATTACCCGATGTATCTTTAAAAGTTGCATCAATAGACCAGACGTTTCGTGACTTAGCTAACTGACTTGCATTAACCCCAAACTTAGCCTTTAGAGAATCCATCTTCTTACCACTGTATGATGTGTGCCAGACTACACCAATCTTTGCTGATTGAATTGTATTGGCAAGTTCATCTATTAGTGGTACTGCATATGTAATTGTGTTAGGTGTAAAGATAACAGAAGTATCACCACCAACCTCTGCTGTCTCTAGATCATCTTGTGTATAGAGTAGATCGCCTTGCCAGATGCCAGGGATCTTTAGTGCGGGAAAATATTTTAGAGCAGGTATCAGTTTATCTTGAAGGCCTGCGTGATGATTCTTTTTGATGTCGGCAACG
>NHJA01000015.1:0-63441 GCA_002171845.1 Candidatus Pelagibacter sp. TMED203 | reverse complement strand
AGCTGCTGATTTTGAATTAGCTAAAGATACTGCCAAGGTAGCATTTGCTCCGAGGTTTTTTTTATTTTCACTACCGTCTAAATCTAATAAAATTTTATCAATTTTAGATTGATCAGTCGGGTCTAATCCTTTTAAGCTTAATCCAATCTTTTTATTAATATTTTCAACTGCTTTCTTAACACTCTTGCCTAGAAAATCATTATTATCTTTATCTCTTAATTCGTGAGCTTCGAAAGCTCCTGTTGATGCTCCGGATGGCGATATAGCTGTAGCAGAAATTTCATTATCTAAAATAACTTCAGCTTCAACAGTTGGGTTTCCTCTACTGTCAAAAACCTGTCGACCTTTAACTTTGGTTATTTTTGCCATTTAATTATTTCTTAATTAAATTATCTATCTCTGTTAATTTTTTTAATAAGTCTTTCATTTGATTTAATGGCACCATATTTGGACCATCTGATGGCGCATTATCAGGATCTTCGTGGGTTTCTATAAAAATTGCTCCAACACCTACGGCAATTGCAGCTCTAGCTAAATGTGGAACAAATTCTCTTTGGCCTCCACTTTTTTCTCCCATTCCTCCTGGTTGCTGAACAGAATGAGTAGCATCAAAAACAATTGGAAAACCAAATTTTGACATAATNGGTANNGNTCTCATGTCTGATACTAAAGTATTNTATCCAAAACTTGCNCCTCTNTCNGTAATNAAAATATTNTTNTTTCCAGACTCTTCAATNTTTTTTATTACATTAGCCATNTCCCANGGAGCTAAAAATTGACCTTTNTTNACATTAATNATTTTTCCNGTTTTTGCNGCTGCAATAAGTAAATCTGTTTGACGNCATAAAAAAGCNGGTATTTGNAANACATCNACNTGNTCNGAAACNATTGAACATTGNTCAGCTGTATGAANNTCTGTNAAAACNGGNNCACCAANTTCTTTTCTTATTTTATCAAAGATNGGTAAAGATTTTTCCAATCCCANCCCNCTTTTNCCNTTNAGNCTTGTTCTNTTAGCTTTATCAAAAGANGTTTTATAAATTAAATTNATCCCAAGATCAGANGTNATTTTTTTNAGNTCAGTNGANATTNTNANNGCATGNGCTTCGTTTTCNANCTGNCANGGNCCNGCNATTAAAGTAAATGNTTTNTCATTAGCAATNTCAAAATTAGAACATTTTANTNTATGATTTNTCATNTTTTNGAATTNANTTTTGCGGCCTTTATAAANGATGAGAATAAAGGATGTGGNGTTAAAGGTCTAGATTTAAATTCAGGATGAAANTGNACTCCTATAAACCAAGGNTGATCCNTTAATTCAATAATTTCTGGNANTTTATTGTCTGGAGATAANCCTGAAAANATCATTCCTTTNNTNTCNAAATCTTNTTTANAATTAATNTTAACTTCATATCTNTGACGATGNCTTTCTTNAATTTTNAAAGAATTATAAATTTTACTTATTTTTGTGTCTTTTTTAAGTCTTGCTTCATAGCTTCCTAATCNCATAGTTCCNCCTAGNTCTTTATCAGTTCCTTNCATTAATTTACCNTNTTTNANCCATTCANTCATNAAACCNANAACAGAAGNTTTTGANNANCCAAATTCACTTGATGTNGCGTTTTTTANATTNAATTTATTTCTNGCAAATTCNATAACNGCCATTTGCATNCCAAAACAAATACCNANAAATGGNATTTTANTTTTTCTAGCNTAATTTATCGCNGCAATTTTNCCTTCNGTACCTCTTTTNCCAAANCCNCCTGGTATTANNANTCCTGANACANCNTNCAANNTANTNTTNATTTCNCTTGGTTTTAAATNATCNGANTCAANTCTTANAAGATTTACTTTNAAATTNTTTGCTATNCCNCCATGNGTNAANGCTTCNTCTAANGATTTATANGCNTCTTTNAGCTCTACNTATTTTCCNATTATNGCNATATTTACTTTATNTTTTGNATTTAAAANCANTTNAGTAATTTTNTTCCATGGTTGAAGNTTNACNTTNTTTNTNGATTTNATNTTGAAAAATTTNANNACNCTNTCATCNANTTTTTCTTTATTAAANCTTATNGGNGCNTCATANATNGTTTTTACATCAACAGTTTCNATTACNTCTTCAATTGNAACNTTGCAAAATAAAGAAATTTTCTTTCTTTGATCTAAAGGAATAGATCTTTCTGATCTACAAATAATAATATCTGGCTGAATACCAATGCTCCTTAATTCTTTTACAGAATGTTGAGTGGGCTTCGTTTTAATTTCATCGGATGCTTTCATATAAGGAACTAGAGTAAGATGTATAAATAAAGTATTTTTTCTACCAAACTCGTTTGAAAATTGTCTTATAGCTTCTAAAAAAGGCAGGCTTTCTATGTCGCCTACAGTTCCTCCTATCTCACAAATAACAAAGTCTTCTTTTGACACGTCATTTTTGATAAATTCTTTTATCCTATTGGTTATGTGAGGAATAACTTGTACTGTTTTTCCTAAATATTTTCCCTGACGCTCTCTTTTTAAAACATCATTATAGATTTTACCTGTTGTTATGTTGTCAGATTTTTTTGCAGAAATTCCTGAAAATCTTTCATAGTGTCCCAGGTCTAGATCTGTTTCAGCGCCATCATCAGTCACATAAACTTCACCGTGTTGAAACGGGCTCATAGTTCCTGGATCGACATTTAAATAAGGATCTAACTTTCTAAGTCTTACTTTGTAACCTCTAGATTGTAATAAATAAGCTAGTGAAGCTGATGACAGTCCTTTTCCTAAAGATGAAACCACGCCGCCAGTAACGAAAATATATCGCGCCATGGAAGTATGTTATATAAGATTATATTTAAAAAACAAAGTTTATTTTGGGGATTCTGGTATTTGTGGAAGATTAGAGTCAGCTTCTTCTTCTTTTTCAATTACAGATTGGATATCTCTTATTTCATCTCTAGAAATAGCTACTATTGCAATGCTTGTAATTATAAAAAGGGTTGCAACTATTGAAGTAAATTTAGTTAAAAAATTACCAACACTTCTTGAAGACGTGAAACTATCTTGTGAAACACCCANTCCAAGAGCTCCACCTTCTGATCTCTGAAGCAATATTACTATTATTAGTAAAGCAGCTAAAATTACATTAATTACAACTAAAATGTTTTCCATATGGTCTATCTATAGTAATTTTTTATTATATCAATAAATTTTTTAGACGATTTTGATGCTCCTCCTATTAAAAAACCATCTATCTCATCAAGAAATTTAAAAGACGCAATATTAGAACTGTCTACAGAACCTCCATATAAAACTTTAGGAGACTCCTTGGTTTTAAAAATACTTTTTAATACTTTTTTTATAAATTTAGAAATTTTTTTAAGATCTGCAGATTTAGGTATTTTTCCAGTTCCTATAGACCATATTGGCTCGNATGCTACAATGATATTATTTTTATTAAATTTTTTTTCTAATACTTTTGTTAATTGACTTTTCAAAACTTTAAAAGTTAATTTTTTTGCTTTTTCTTTTTTATTTTCTCCGATACAAAAAACTATCTTTAAATTATTATTTAGAGATCCAATTACCTTATTTTTTAATATTTTAGATGTGTCTCCCTCTGCTCTATTATCAGAGTGACCTATAATAACATAAGTGGCACCTATTTTTTTGAGCATAAAAGGACTTACTGATCCAGTATTAGATCCAAAGTAATCCCTATGATAACAGTTTTGACCACCTATCAATATACTCTTTTTTTTAAATAACTTAGCAAAAGTCTCTATTAAAGTGAAAGGNGGAGTTATTATAATTTTATAATTTTTATTAAAGCTTTTGTTGGATTTAGCAAAAGCATTAATTTTATTAAGTATATTTATTGATTTTGGAACTCCAAACATTTTCCAATTTCCAATAAAATATCTCATGTTATTTGCCATAATTATGATTTTGATCTATAGGTGTATAAATTATTACAAAAGACTTTAATAGAATATAAATATGCTTTCATCAATAGTAAAATTCTCAAAATCTTTATCAATAAAGATATTGGTAGGTATTATTATATTGCCTTTTGTTTTTTGGGGCATGGGTGATATTTTTAGTGGTGGAAACCAAAATATAATAGCTAAAATAGACTCAGAAAAAGTCAGCACTAGAGATTTTGCAGAATATTTAAATCGTTTAAATTTAAATGACCAACAAATAAAAGATTTAAAAAAAACGGATTTAATTCAAAAAATTCTGTCTGAATATATAGGACGAAGAATAATTAATTTAGAAATGGAAGATCTAGGGATAGTATTAAGTGACTCTTCTTTAAAAGATATTATCGTTAATGATAAAACTTTTTTTAAAGATAAAAAATTTTCTAGAACTGAGTATGAAAAATTTTTAATTCAAAGTGGTGTCACAGCTCCAATGTTTGAAGATAATATTGCAGAACAAGAAAAAAGAAGGCAATTATTAACTTTTCTCTCACGTGGAACATCTATACCTGATTTTTTGGTGCAAAATGCATTTAACGAGGAAAATCAAGTTAAAGATATAAGATACATAGATTTGAATGAAATATTTGAAAAAAAACAAATTAAAAAGGATGAGATAAATAAAATTTATAATGAAAATAAAGATTTATTTACTCAAGAGTTTAAGTCTATAAGTTTTTCCGAATTAACACCTGAAAAATTAACTGGATTANAAGAGTTTGATAAAAATTTTTTTAATAAAGTTGAGTTAATAGAAAATGATATATTAGATGGAAAAAACATTTTAGATATAGCAAAACTCAATAACTTAAAATTAATCAAAACTGGAGAAATAGATAAAGATAAAAAAGACGTATTGGGTCAAAAAAATCAATTAATTAATAACGAGTTATTCAAAAAGATTTTTAAAAAAAATGAGATTAATTCCCCAGAATTATTTGAATTTGAAAATAAATATTTTATAGCTCAAATATCATCTGTAAATAAAATTGCCCAAAATCCAAACGATAAAAGTGTGGTAAGTGCAATAACTGGACAGATAAAATTTAAATCCATAATTGATAACAATATGTCAATTGGAAAAAAAATATCTGAAGGNAATTTTAAAAAAAAAGACTTCGAGGATTATGCAAAAAAAAATAATTCAACGATTAAATACAAAAAGATAAAAGGTTTAGAAGATNAAGGGCCATTTAATAAGAATNTAATTAAAAGAATTTTTAAATTAGATGATAATGAAATTAACTTAATTTCAGACTCACAATTAAAACAAAATTACTTGATTCAAATAGAAAAAACTGAATTTCTCGAGTTAGACAAAAAATCTAAGGATTTTGACAAATATANATCTGTAGCTAAATTAAATCTATCAAATAGTATATACTTTGCCTATGATGCAAGAATTAATAAAAAGTATAAAATTGATATTAATAATAAAGCAGTAAATCGACTAAAAAATTCATTTTAATGAAGCTAAACATCAGTTTCGCAAAATTTAAACAAAACCATAAGAACAAAATTAATCAAATTATTTTTACCGTAAATAANTGCAAAAGTTATTCCAAGGTTGAAAACTTATTTAAATTTTTATTAGTTGAAAAAAATAGCTTTATTTTTGAGTCTGTAGAAAAAGGTAAATTAAGAGGCAGATATACAATTATCGGTTTAAACCCTGATAAAATGTGGGATATAAAAGATAAAAACATAAATATTAAGTCTAGTGGAAAATTAAAAAGAATTAAATCAAATCCACTTAAATTTTTAAATAATTTAATTGATAAATTTGAAATGAAAATTCCTCAAGAACTTCCTTCTATGGCCTCTATGTTGGTTGGTTATTTTTCTTATGACGTAATAAGATATATCGAAAACATACCTAACAAATGTAAAGATGATCTTAAAATTCCAGACGTAAGAATTCTAAGACCAAAAAGTCTTGTTATATACGATAATTTAAAAAAGAAAATTTTTTACATAGAAAATATCTTTTCAGATACAAAAATTGATAATTATTTTGAAAAATATCAANAAATTAAAAAAAANTTCAAAATGTTTCGATATTATGAGGAATTGGTATTACCTGATAAATTTACTTTTAAAACAAATAAAAATAAAATTAAGAGCAATATTTCTAAAGCAAGATTTAAATCGATTGTTAAAAAAGCTCAAGAACATATCACTGCAGGTGATATTTTTCAGGTTGTTTTAAGTCAAAGATTTGAGAGAAAGTTTGAAAAACAGCCATTAGAAATTTATAACGAATTAAGGAAATTAAATCCATCTCCCTTTATGTTTTATTTCAATTTTGAAGATTTCAAAATTTTGGGTAGTAGTCCGGAAATTCTAGTAAGACTTAGAAATAATAAAATAACAGTTAGACCAATTGCAGGAACAAGACCAAGAGGAAAAAATAAAATTCAAGATCTCAAATTTAAAAAAGACCTCTTGAAAGATAAAAAAGAACTTGCCGAGCACTTAATGTTGTTAGATTTGGGAAGAAATGATGTTGGAAAAGTTTCTAAAGAAAACACTGTCAATGTTACTGAAAGATTTAATATAGAAAAATATTCTCATGTTATGCATATAGTTTCTAATGTTGTCGGAAGTTTTAATAAAAAGAAATCATTATTTGAAACTCTTCTTGCCGGTTTTCCTGCAGGAACAGTAAGTGGAGCTCCTAAAATCAGAGCTATGGAAATAATAGATAAGTTGGAGAAAAATAAAAGAAAACTCTATGCTGGGGGAATTGGTTATTTTACCTCTAACAAAGAATTTGATACCTGTATTGCTCTTAGAACTGCATTGATAATAAACAATAAGTTTTATGTTCAGTCTGGAGCCGGGATTGTAGCAGACAGCAAGCCTGAAAAAGAATACCAAGAAACAGTAAATAAAGCTAAAGCACTAATGAAGGCAGTTGATTAAATGAGAGTTATATTAATAGATAACTACGATAGCTTTACGTATAATTTATATCACTATTTATCCTATTTTAAATGTAAAGTAGACGTTATAAGAAATGACAAAGTTACTACAAGATTAATTTTAAAAAATAAATATAAAAAGATTGTTATTTCTCCAGGTCCAGGAAATCCAAATCAAACAGGAAATTGTTTAAAAATTGTAAGAGATTTATATAAAAAAATTCCAATTTTAGGAGTTTGTTTAGGCCATCAAATAATTGGTCAGGTTTTTGGTGCAAAAATTATTGGGGCTAAAAACTTGATGCATGGAAAAATGAGCAAGATCAAACATAAAAAAGTAGGTATATTTAAAAACTCTAAATCAAATTTTTTGGCAACTAGATATCACAGTTTAATTGTTGACAGAAAAAAATTACCAAAATGTCTTGTAATTACAGCAGAAACTAAGAATAAGACTATAATGGGAATTATGCATAAAGACTATAATGTTCATGGAGTTCAATTTCACCCTGAGAGCATTAATACAAAAGAAGGAATGAGATTAATCAAAAATTTTTTAAAATATAAATAAAATGGATGAAATTATTAAAAAACTTAAAAATAGACAAAACTTAAGTTTTGAAGAAAGCAAATCTGCTTTTGAAAACATGATGTCAGGTAAAATTAAAGAAGAACAAATTCATGAATTTTTAACTTTATCTTCTGCAAAAGGAGAAACTTCAGAGGAAATTGCTGGCGGTGTTTATATTTTGCGAGAAAAAGCAACTAAAGTAAGCGTGCCTGAAAACGCTATAGATACATGTGGAACTGGAGGAGATGGAAAAAATACATTAAATATTTCAACAGCAGCTGCTTTATTATTATCTAGTTTTGGAGTTAAAGTTGCTAAACACGGAAACAAATCTGTTTCTTCAAAATGTGGTTCTGCGGATGTTTTGGAAAAATTGAACATCAATATAAATCTTGAACCTAAGGATGTAGAAAAAAGTATAAGTGATAATAACTTTGGATTTATGTTTGCTCCAGGATATCATTCTGCAATGAAATATGTCGGACCAGTTAGAAAAAAAATTGGAAAAAGAACAATATTTAATTTGATTGGACCTCTAAGTAATCCCGCAAAAGTCAAAAGGCAAGTCGTTGGTGTTTTTGAAAAAGGTTTGCTCAAAACTTTTGGAGAAGCTCTTAATAATTTAAATTTAAAAAAAGCATTAATTGTTAACAGTGAAGATGGGTTAGATGAAATTTCCCCTTATGCTATTACGAAAGTAGTTGAGTTAAATAGTGGAAATATAAAAGAATATGATTTTAATCCAAAAGATCTGAATATAAAAACTATTGGTTTTGAGAATATTATTGGAAAAGATCCAGAATATAATGCTGAAAAAATTAGAGAAATATTTCAAGGCAAAGATAATGACTTCTCTGTTGCAGTTTGTTTAAATGCTGCTGCAGGTTTGATTGTTGCAGAAAAGTCAACAAGTTTTAAAGAAGGATATGAAATATTAAGACAACATATTCTTTCAGGAGAAGTTATAAAAAAAATTTCAAAACTGAATAAATGAATAATATCTTAGAAAAAATAGTTTCTGATAAAAAAAATAGCGTAGAAAAATACAAAAAATCTTTTTCCATCGGAGATCTTAAAAAAAAGATATCTAAATATGGTAATTACTTAAACTTTAAAGATGAATTAAAAAAAAATAAAATTTCAGTTGTTGCGGAGATAAAAAAAGCCAGCCCATCAGCAGGTACTATTGTTGAAAACTATGATCCAAAATTAATTGCTAAACAATACTTGGTTTCTGGTGCAGATTGTCTTTCTGTTTTAACAGAGGAAAATTATTTTAAAGGAAAACTAGAAGATATTTATGAAATTAAAAAAGAAGTTAAGCTACCTGTTTTGTGTAAAGATTTTATGATCGACTCTTATCAAGTTTATCTTGCAAGAAGTTTTGGTGCTGATGCCATATTAATTATTCTATCGGCTATTAACAATCAAACTGCAAAAGAAATCCATAGTATTGCGGAAGAACTAAACATGAGCACTATAGTTGAAGTGCATACAAATGAAGAGGCTAAAAGTGCACTTAATTTTAAAAATTCTATAATTGGAATTAATAATAGAAATCTTAAAACTCTTAAAACAGATATTCAAACAACTTATGAATTACATAAAATATTATCTAATCATCCTGAACCTTTAATATGTGAAAGTGGAATAAAATCTGAAAAAGAAGTCGGGGAAATAGTAAAAAAAACTAAGATAAATAATTTTCTGATTGGTGAATCACTTCTTAAAGATCTGAACAAAAAACCCTCTTTACTAGAGAAAATCCTTCAAATAAAGGCTTGATTTAAGGATAATTTAACGTTGATATTATAGTAGAACTTTTGTAGAACAGAAATGTACGAGGTTTGTTCTATGCTTACAAAAAAACAAAAAAACTTATTAATTTATATAAATAAAAAAATTAGATCCTCAGGAATATCTCCGTCATATGAGGAGATGAAAAATTCACTCAACTTAAAGTCGAAATCAGGTATTCATAGATTGATTTCTGCCCTTGAAGAGAGGGGTTTTGTCAAAAGATTAGCACACAAAGCAAGAGCATTGGAGGTTGTTAAGTTACCTGAAAACGCAAGTGCTAATGACATCTTTAATTCATTCACGCCCAGTGTAATTAAGGGAGGTTTAGATAAAACAAACAAAAAATCTAGCAAAGTTTCAGTGTTAGGCAGTATTGCAGCGGGAACACCTATAGAAGCAATACAACAAGAGGTTGATAAAGTCGCTTTACCAACTGACCTTCAAAATAATGGCGAACATTTTGGTCTTAAAATTAAAGGTGACTCAATGATTGAGGCAGGTATTAATGATGGAGACACTGTTATAATTAAGAAGTCTTCTACTGCAGACAATGGTCAAATCGCAGTCGTTTTAATAGATGATCAAGAAGCAACTCTAAAAAGAATTAGAAAAAAAGGTAATACTGTCGCTTTAGAAAGTGCTAACGAAAATTATGATACTAAAATTTACGCTGCTAATAGAATAAAAATTCAAGGAAAACTAGTCTCTTTATATAGAAACTTCCATTAAAATAGTCTAATTAATTTAAATGACTTTCATTTGTAGGTTTGCACCCTCTCCTACCGGACCGCTCCATATTGGTGGAGTCAGAACAGCCCTTTTTAATTGGCTTCTCGCAAAAAAAAATAAGGGGAAGTATTTTTTGAGAATTGAGGATACAGACAAAGAAAGATCTAAAGAAGAGTTTAAAAAACAAATTATTTCTTCATTAGCATGGTTGGGAATAGAACATGATGGAGAAGAATATATTCAATCAAAAAATATTTCAAAACATGTTGCGATCGCTGAAGAGCTTCTTAAAAAGGGTTACGCATATAAGTGTTACTGCTCTGAAGAGGAAATCAATGAACAAAAAGAAAATTGTAAAAAAAAAGGTATTCCATATATTTACAATAGAAAATGGAGAGACTCGACAGATCTTCAAATCCCAAAAGATATTAAACCAGTTATTCGTTTTAAATGTAAAATTTCAGGAAATGCTATTATAAGAGATTTAGTGCAAGGAGAAAGGAATATTTCCAATTCTACAATTGAAGATTTTGTTATTTTGAGAAAAGACAAATCTCCAACTTATCAATTATCAGCCACTGTTGATGATCATGAAATGAAAATTACCCATGTTATTAGAGGTGATGATCATATGATTAATACATTTAAACAAAAACAAATTTATGATGCAATGGGATGGGAGGTGCCCAATTTTGCTCACATACCGTTAATTCACAGTGAAAAAGGAAAAAAGTTATCTAAAAGAGATAATGCCTCTACACTCCAAGATTATGTAAAAATAGGAGTAATTTCAGATGCATTGAGAAATTATTTATTAAGACTTGGATGGTCTTATAAAGATAAAGAAATATTTTCGAAACAAGAAAGTATTGATTTATTTGATTTAAAAGGAATCGGAAAATCTCCTTCTAAACTCGATATGTCTAGAATACTGTCCTTGAACGAACATTATATTAAGAATATGAATGAAAAAGAATTATTTAAACTTCTAAAAATTCATTCAGAAAAATTTGGAAAAAATATAGATAAATCAAAAGAGGATTCTATTATAAGATCAATAAGTTTTCTTAAAAATAAAGCAAAAACTCTCGATGATATCTATAAAAATGCGCAATACATTCTGCAAGAAAATATAGAGATTTCTAAAGATGATTTAAGACTTTTAGACAATCCATCAAAGAAAATTTTAAACGAGTTTTTAGCTGAATTTAAGAAAATACAAACAATAAGTAAGGCTAGTCTTGAAAAATTAGTAAATGAACTAATTAAGAAACACAAAACTAATTTTAAAGGTGTCGGTCAACCATTGCGAATCTCTCTTATCGGTTCTAAATTCGGTCCTGGCATTTACGACATCATTCTCTCTCTTAAAAAAGAAGAAGTTGTGAAAAGAATATCTAAAATCAAATAGGTTAATTTCACAAATTAAAACTTGACGACTTTATATCTTATACTTATAAAAGAACAAATCAAGAACATTTATGAAGTTAAAATTACCCTTTTATATTCACAAAGTTGGAGCTGGTTTTCCATCTCCAGCCACTGATTACATTGAAGATGATATAGATTTAAACTCTCAATTAATAAGAAATGCTCCAGCAACATTTATAATAAGAGTTCAAGGAAAGTCTATGAATAACGTAGGTATTCATGATGGAGATTTATTAATTGTCGACAGAAGCATTAATCCAAAAAATTCATCAACGGTAATAGCCAATGTGAATGAAGAGTTAGTGGTAAAAACTTTTATGAAAGAAAAAGATAAAAATTATCTAACATCAGGACAAAAAAAAATTGAATTAAATGATAATCCTAATGTAATAATTTGGGGAGTGGTTACTTATGTCATACATAAATTGCACTAAAAAAATTGCTCTTGTTGACTGCAATTCTTTTTATGTTTCTTGTGAAAGGTTATTCAAGCCAAAAATACTATTTAAACCTGTTGTAGTCTTGTCAAATAACGATGGTTGTGTAATTTCAAGATCCAACGAGGCTAAAGCTCTTGGAATAAAAATGGGTGAACCTTATTTTAAAGTAAAAGAATTAATAAAAAAAAATAAGGTTAATATTTTTTCATCTAATTATGCTTTATATGGAGATTTGTCTCGTAGAGTGATGAGAATACTAAAGACTTTTTCGCCTAATGTTGAAATTTATTCTATCGATGAGGCTTTCATCGATTTATCCTTCTTAAAAGAAAAAGAAATAGAAGATTATGGAAAAAAAATACGTGAAAGAGTTTTAAAATGGACAGGAATTCCTACAAGTGTTGGTATTTCGTCAACAAAAACATTAAGTAAGGTAGCAAACCATATCGCAAAAAAAGAAAAGGCAGGTGTTGTATATTTGAGTAAAGATGTGGATGAAAAGCTAAAAAAATTTCCCATAAGAGATGTTTGGGGAGTAGGTAAACAACTGTCGAAATTTTATATAAAAAATGGAATAGATAACGCANATAAGTTAAAAATTGCATCTAATACATGGGTTAAAAAAGGTACTAATGTTTTAGGATCTCGAACAGCTATGGAATTACGTGGAATATCTTGTATCAATTTAGAACTTCATGAAGAAAAAAGAAAAAATTGTTGTGTATCAAGATCTTTTGGAAATAAAGTAGCAGATCTGCAAAAGTTAGAGGAAGCTGTAACTACTTACTGTTTAAACGCTGCAGAGAAAATAAGAGGAGATAATCAAGTTTGTAAAAGATTAACAGTTTTTATAAGAACAAGTCCTTTCAATAAAAATAAAAAATTTTATTCTAATACAATAACTATTGATCTTCCAATAGCAACAAGTAACAGTATAGAAATGGTAAAGAAAGCAAGAAGTGCTTTAAAGAAAATTTATAAACCTGGTTTCTTTTATCAAAAAGCTGGAATTATTTTGTCTAATCTAAAAGACTCAGAAACTAGTGAGTTTAATTTATTTAGTCCTGTCATAGAAAAAAAATCAAAGAAACTAATGAAAGCAATTGATTATACAAATATGAAATATGGGAGACACGCAATAAGTATAGCAAATGCAGGTATAAGCAAGAGATGGAAAATGAGAAGAGAACACTCTTCTGGTATAGATACTGCTTCTTTTACGTACTTGCCTAAAGTATCTGCGTCATAATTATTACAAATCTAGGTTGATAAAATGAGTAAAAATTGTTTATTAAAATTTTATGGAAAAAAATATTTATATAATTCACGAAAATGATGAGTGGTTAATTCCATTAAGAGAGAGTTTTAAAAAAATAAAAGTGCCTTATAAAGAATGGCACATGAATAAAGTAAATATTGATTTAAAAAGACCGGCACCAAGTGGTGTTTTTTATAATCGCATGAGTGCAAGTTCACACTCAAGAGGTCACAGATATGCTCCAGAAAAAACAAGAGATCTTTTAAAGTGGCTTGAAAAAGATAAAAAAAGGGTAATTAACAACTCAAGAGCTCTGGAATTAGAAATCAGTAAGATAGAACAGTATAAAGAATTAGATAAGTTCAATATAAAATTTCCGAAAACTTTATCCACAAAAAATAAAAACGAATTAATAGAGAGATCAAAAGAATTTAATAAACCATTTATTACAAAACACAATAGAGGTGGAAGAGGACTGGGTGTAAAATATTTTGAAAATAGTAAAGAGTTAGAAAAATATGTGAAAAGTCAAGATTTTGAAGACTCAATTGATAATATTACTTTATTACAGGAGTATATTTCTTCAAAAGAAAAAATCATTACACGAGTTGAATTTGTAAAAGGAAAGTTTTTATATGCTGTCCAAGTTGATACATCTGAGGGTTTTGAGTTGTGTCCTGCTGATGCTTGCAACGTAGATGATAAATTTTGTCCAGCCAACCCTGATGGTAATAAATTTATGATTCTTAAAGATTATAAAAATTCAGAAATTAAAAAATATGAAAAGTTATTAAGAGCAAATGGTATAGAAGTAGCTGGTATTGAATATATAAAAGATAAAAATGGAACTCACTACACCTACGATATAAATACTAATACAAATTATAATTCCATAGCAGAAAGAAAAGTCAAAGATAAAGGAATGGATGTTATCGCTAAGTTTTTAAATGATGAATTAAAACAGAACTAGCTATTTCAGACGATCTTTTAGTTTTAAAATTACTTATAATTCCTTGAGATTTTATTATCTGATTTTCTAAATTGCTTTTATCACCTAACAAGCGATCAACAGTCTCAAATATTTTTTTTGGATTGCATTTTGATTGTAATAATTCTGGAATAACTTCCTCATCAGCAGCAATATTAATTATATTTGCAAATTTAACTTTGACTAACATTTTGACTATTAAAAAGTTTATTATACCCATCTTATAAATAATTACAGAGGGTACTTTCGCATTACAAATTTCTAATGAAACTGTTCCAGATTTTGCTACCGCGAACATAGAAGACTTT
This sequence comes from Candidatus Pelagibacter sp. TMED203, assembly GCA_002171845.1. GTDB lineage: Bacteria > Pseudomonadota > Alphaproteobacteria > Pelagibacterales > Pelagibacteraceae > Pelagilacustribacter. Next base: position 49,018 of record NHJA01000015.1, on the reverse strand, counting down.
AGCACATGTGATTTTATTTTTTCATCGCCAATTGCACCACAATTTTTAAATCCCTCTCTAAGTAGTAAATCTTGAATTAACTGAACATGTTCTGTAGTAGAATGAAAAACAAAAAATAAATCTTTATACTTTTCATTCATTTTTTTTACAAACTCAAACAGAATTGGAACTAAAATATTAATTTCGGATAATCTACTTCCTGGAAAAATAGAAAAAATCTTTTTATTATCTTTGATGATTTGAGTAATATCAACTTTACTTTTATCTTGTTCTTCTAACAAAGGATGTCCGGTAAAAGTTGTTTGAATTCCCTCTTTATCAAAGTATTTCTTTTCAAACGGGAATAATAATAAAATATGATCTAAAAATGATTTAAGCTGTTTAACCCTATGTTCTCTCCACACCCAAACCTGTGGAGCAACAAAATGAATTGTTTTAATACTCGAGTCCCTTTTTTTAACCTCCTTAGCAACCCTTAATGTGAAATCAGGGCTGTCTACCGAAAAAAGAATATCGGGTTTAAATTTAAGAATTTCCTTTACTGTCTCATTTATTTTACTTTTAATTTTTAAAATGTTTAATAAAACTCTTGTAAATCCTAGATAAGTAACCTCTTTCAGATCATAAAGAGATTTTATACCTAATGCCCTTAAGTTCTCTCCTCCGACAGACAAGTATTGGATGTCCGATCTTGAATTTTTAAGCTGGGATATAACTTTTGAAGCTAATTTATCACCTGAGGGTTCTCCTGTTAAAATAAATATTTTTTTCATTTATACATCCTCCAAAGTTCTCCCTTATCTGACAACATATAAATTTCACCTGTCTCTTTGTGTATTTTGATATCTCTAATTCTTCCAATTTTTCCTTTAAAAATAACATCTTCACTAACAAATTCATTGCCTTTAAATGTAATTTTTCTTAAGGACTGATCTTTGAGAGAAGTAATTAAAGCGTCGCCATTCCATTTTTTAAATGTTTCACCTTTATAAATTACCATCGCACTTATAGCTATAGAAGGTACCCAGTATTTAATCGCTTTAGTAAAACCTGGTTTCCATTTAGGTCCTATTTTAGTACCTGAGTAATTTGTTCCTCCCCAGCCTAAAATTTTCCAACCATAATTTTCTCCATGATTAGCTATTCCAAACCAATCACCTCCTCTCGCTCCATGATTTGTCATATAAATTTTATTATCAAATGAAGACAAAGCCATACCTTGAGGATTTCTTACACCTATTTGAAAAATTTCAGGAAGCCAATCTTTTTTATTTTTAAATTTTGGGTTGTCTTTTGGAATGGAGCCGTCAAGATTTATCCTAATTATACTTCCAGGATGTTTTGAAGCGTCTTGAGCTATCATTCCTTCTCCTCGTTCACCAGCAGTAATATAAAGATGATTGTCTTTTATAACTAATCTTGAACCAAAATGATAACCGGAGTCGATTGGAGGCTCGGCTCTAAAGATATTTTTTAATTTAATTTTTTTTTTATTAAATGAACCCTTTGCTACAGAAGTGCTAGTCTTCCAATCTCCTCTGTTTTCTGAATATGAAATATAAATTTGTCCATTGTCATATAAAACATCGAGTAACCCACCTTGGCCAACCTCTAAGACAGAAAGATTGTGTTTTATTTCAAAAATTTTTTTAGATTTCAAATTTAATCCATATAACTTTCCTGATTTTTCAGTGAATATAATATTTTCTTGATCGGTAAAAGATAAACTCCAGGGTTTATCTAAACCGCTAATTATTTTTTCTAATTTAATTTCAAAAGCATATAAATTAGAGAAGGTAAAAAAAATTAAAAAGACAATTAACTTTTTCATATTATTTTACCATTATAAACATTTTATTCTTATTTGCGAAACTTATACATTTTTTTCTTTCTAAAAAAATATTCTGTTTGCTTTTTAATACAATTCCTTTAAGTCCTACTGATTTACATTGTGTCAAAGTTTTAAGTCCAACTGTCGGTAAATCAATTCTAAGATCTTGTTTTTTTTTTGGAAATTTAACTAATACACCTTTATTTCTAAATTTTTTACTTTTACATTGATTTAGCATTTTTTGAGTGCCGTCCTTCCCTTCAATGGCAACTACTTTTTTATTTCTAACAACCGTACCTTGACTAAATGAATATTTTCGTAGTCTATTTAATATCTTAATTGCTTTATTGATATCTATTTTATCTTCATTATTAGGTTTTATCTTAGAGTAGTTTCCTTTTCTTAAAGTTAGTTCAGGGTTGTAAGTCAATGAACTTATGGTTTTAATTCGTTCTTGGCTTAAGATTTTTATAATTTCTTTTAAAATAGCAGCATCACCTAATTTAGAACTTTTTATAATTCTTGGAATATAATAAATCCCCTTGAGATCTAATCTTAGTTTAGAAAAATTTGGTTTTTCAACTTTTCCAGCAAAAAGAACTTTTTTACATTTATTTTCTTTTAATATTTTAATAATTTTACCAAATTGTCCTATGGAAACACTGTGTGAATGTTTGTCTTTTCTAAAAGTTCTTCTTTTAGTTAAATCAATAATTAAATATCTAAGTTTTCTTTTTTTTACTTTTCTTAGAATTTCCTTTGGAAGATTTGTTTTTCCAAATATTAAACCAATCATTATTTAGATAATGGTGTGCAAATAGGTCTTTTTTTATCCTTTTCTATAAAATTTATGACCTCTTTTATTAGTTCGTTTTCTTTATATTCTCCATTAATTTTACTTAAATTTTCTTGAAGATTGTTAGAAGAAAATATTTTACTATAAGCATCATTTAGCTCCATAATTTTTTTGTTTTCATATTTTTTTCTTCTTAGACCAATTAAATTAATTCCTTGAAGATAGTTTCTGTTTCCAAAAGAAAGGCCAAATGGAATAACGTCTTTTAAAACACCGGTCATTCCACCGATCATGGCTAATCTTCCAATTCTTGTAAACTGTTGAACTGCAGAATTTCCTCCTATAACAACTGAGTCTTCGATTGTAGCATGTCCACCCAACGGAACGTTATTTGCAATAACAACATTATCTCCGACTCTACAATCATGCGCAATATGCGCAGAAATCATGAACAAACAATTGTTTCCAACAATTGTTTTGCTTCCTCCTCCAGATGTGCCTGGATTGATAGTCACATACTCTCTAATCATATTATTTTCACCAATTTCAAGACTATTTGATTCTCCTTTATATTTTAAATCTTGTGGCGCNGTTCCAATGCTTGCAAAAGGAAATATTTTTGTCCCTTTTCCAACTTTTGTATTGCCTTCAATATGTACATTGGAAATTAATTCCACATTTTCAGAAAGTTCAACATTGGGACCAACATAACAAAAGGGTCCAATTTTTACATTTTTACTAATTTTTGCTTTCTTATCAATTACGCTAGAATTATTTATCATTTTATTTTCTATCAACTATTGTTGCTGACCACTCTGCATCAGCCATTCTTTTTCCTTCAACTTTAGCCATACCTTTATATTTCCAAACTNTACCGTGAGATCTTATAGCTTCTATTTCTAAATGAAGCTCACAATCTGGTAATACAGGATTTCTAAATTTTGCTTTTTCTACACTCATTAAATAAACTAATTTATTTGCGTATTCTTTAGGATCTATACTGTGAGCTGTAAGCGCGGCTGCAGCTTGTCCAAAAGCCTCTACTATAAGAACTCCAGGCATGACTGGTTGCCCTGGAAAATGTCCTTGAACATAAAAGCCATCTTTCTTTACGTACATAATTGCTGTAGCTGATTTTAAAGGAACAATTTTTGTTAATTTGTCAATTAACAACATAGGTGCTCTATGAGGAAGTAATCTTTCAATTTCTTTTCTGTCTATTGAATCTTTACTCAACGTCTTTTCCTTTCTTAAGAAATTCTTTAAGTGGAACTGCTGGATAACCCATAACAACAGAGTTGTCTTCTATGTCTTTAACAACGCCACTTCCTCCTCCAATTTTTACATTATTGCCTATTTTTAAATGGCCAGATATTCCTGCTTGACCTCCAATAGAAACATTATCTCCTAGAGTTGAGCTTCCGGCAAATCCCACTTGGCCAGCTATCATGCAGTTTTTCCCAACTTTNACATTATGTGCCATATGTACCTGATTATCTAAAAATGTATTTTCGCCAATTATAGTGTCACCAACAGATCCTCTGTCTATAGTACAAGATGCTCCTAGTTCGACATTATCTTTTAAGATAACTTTTCCAACATGAGGAAATCTAAAGTTTTTTCCTTTTATTGGTATAAAACCAAAACCTTTTAATCCTATTTTACATCCGTCCTGTATCATTACTTGGTCTCCTACTATGGAGTTTTTAATCATTACTTGAGATCCGATAACACAATTACTGCCTACTAACACATCATGTTCAATAATAGTATTGCTTCCAATAATTGTGTTTTTACCCAATTTGACGTTTTTTCCAATTAAAACATTATTACCAAATTTTACTTTAGGATATTTAGATAATTTTGGTTTTAAAAGTGTCTTATCTGGATAATCAATGTCTGAGTCAGGATAATATTTGCTAGCTATTTTTGCCACTTCAAATAAAACACTTTTTACAATTATTTTACTGCAAGTTGAAGGTAGGTACATTTTTAGTTTTTCGGTAGTTATACAAAAACCTGCTTTTGTCGTTGATGCTATCTCTTTATATTTTATGGAGTCAAAAAAACTTATTTCAGACCTATTTGCTTTATCAAGAGTTTTTATGTCAGTAATTTTTAAGTTTTTTGAATCTTGTCCCTTAAACAATTCTTTTAGCCCAAAAGGACCTTTTCTTTTAAAGAACATATTCGCTGACATTGATTCTATTTAAGATTTAATGATTTCAATTCCTTATTTAAAAGATCTATAATTTTTGAGGTTATATCTAAAGAAGAATCACCAAGAAGAACTGCCTCTCTGTCTAAAACTATTCTAATCTTGTTGTCAGACATATATTTTTTTATAATTGGGTTTAATTTTTGTAAAAGCTCTTGTTTTGCCTTAGCTCTCAGTTTTCCCACATTGCTTAATGACGCTTGTCTATTTTTTTGTAATTCAGAAACTTTTTTTCTTAAGTTTNCAACTTTTTTTTTATATTCTTCTTGTGTAATTAATTTCTTTTTAGCTATTAGATCTTTTTCATCCTTTCTAATGTTTTCCTCTTGTTTTTTAAATTTTTTTATATCTGACTCTAGTTTATTTTTAAGAAAATCTTGTGCTTTTTTACCAGCAACACTTTGATTTAAAACTTTTTTAAAATCTATAAAATGTGGCTGTGTTTGTTCTGCTAAAATCTCTGAATTTACGAATACAATTAATATTAAAAACAATAATGATTTATAAATTTTCATATTAAAAAGATGTTCCTATTCTAAATCTAAAAGACTCTGTTTTGTCAGTACTGGCTGAACTAATTTCTTGAGCAAAAACTAGTGACATTGGTCCAATTGGTGATGTCCAATTTACAACTGAACCTGCTGATGATCTAATTTTGTTTGAGTCTTCTATTGTAGATGAGTAATCTACACCCCATAGATTTGCAGCATCTAAGAATAAACTCATTTCAGTTTTAGAACTTTCAGGAAATAAATTTGGTAAATTAGCCTCAAAATTCANTGCTGTTGCNTAGTTTCCTCCTATGTAGTCTTTGTTATCCACTGGACCAACTTTTCCTGCTTCAAATCCTCTGAGTCTTCTAAAAGGTAATGAAATTCTTTTACTCAATCTAACATCATCACTGCTCATTCCGTGTATTGCGCTTGCATAGAATTTAAAAGCTCCAACTAAATTTTCGCTAAATCCTTGATACTTACTAAACATATAAGTATTTCTGATTGATGGTGAATCAGAATATACTGGCAAAGNTTGGCTAAAACTAGAATAGTAACCATCAGTTGGCATGAAAGCTCTGTCTCTTCTATCTGCAGATACTGCGTAATTAAGAGAAAAGTCAGTAAAATTGCCAGCTTGTTTTTTTAAATTCTCTGATGCTGATCCATCAACAGTCAAATNATCAAAATCGAGAGATAGCTCAGGTGAAACATATATTCCTCTATACTGTTCAAAGCCAGTACCTATAGCTAAAGACACTAAACTGTTTTCATANCCAGAGTCTGGTTTGTCATTTTGTGTGCTACTAACAAGATAAGTTAAAGCATTACCGCTGTAATTAAAATTTGGATTCGANACTTGTAGTTGTCCTTTTAAANTTTCGGCATTAACATCTATGAACGAGGCAATTGAAATACCTTGACCTAGCCAATTATTTTCTTTCACATCGAAAGCAAAAGAACCTCCTTGAGTACCTATACCTGCACCAGCACTTATCTCTCCAGTAGCTTTTTCTTCNACAATTATATCTATTATTTTCAGCTCGCTATCAGATCCTGTAGTAACTACCTTTTTAACCGCACCAAATATACCTCTTGCTTTTAGTTTTGATATAGATTGATCTAACTTTAATTCATTAAATGGATCTCCNTCATCTAACATAAGCTCAGATCGAACTACAGCCTCATTAGTTACTGTGTTACCTTTAATATTTATTCTTTCAACAGCAAGTTTAGGGCCTTCGAAAACATTNAATTGAATCTCTATGGTTTCATCTGCTTCTGAGATGACTTCATTCACAGAATGTTGAATGAACTGCAGGTCGTTATTTGAAATAACGGCATCAATTTCATCTAAAAGTTTTTTCACACTAAATGGTGAATAATATTTGCCTATTCTTTTATTAAATTCTTTTTTTAATGGTAAAAATAATTTTTTATCAATAACATCTCCTATATCAGTAGTTATTTTTTTAATTTTATATCTTGGACCTGCATTTATATTATATGTTATATTAACTTTTTCTTGGTTTTCTATATCAACGCTGCTAGATACAANTTGGACATCATAATATCCCATAGACTTATAATAATTACTTAGTAATCTTTTATCTAAATCTATACTTTGCTGATTATAATTTACNTTTTTAGTTAAAAATTTCCAGAATTTATCTTCCTCAGAAACTATCACATCTCGTAATCTTCTGTCTTTAATTTTTTTATCACCTATAAAAAATATTTTAGAGATTTTAGTTTTATTTCCTTTGTCAATAAGAAATACCAAGTTAATTCTTTCGTCAGAATAACTTTGAAGTTTAGTTTCTACTTTAGCAAAACTATAACCTAGAGTTCCGTATATCTTTTTAATTAAATTTACATCATTAACTAGTTTGCTTTTTACGAATGAACCTTTAGATCTTAAACTTATTCTTTCTAAAATTAGTTCTTTAAACTTTTCTGTTTTTTCTCCCCTAAGTTCAATGTTATTAATAATCTGATATTCTTTAAGTACTATTTTTAAAACACCATCATTTAAACTTATTTCAATATTTTCAAAAAATTCTGTCGAATATAAGTCTTTCAGAATTTGATTAATGTCCTGTTTGCTTACATCTGTATTTAATTTTATATTTCCATATACTTTAATAGTCTCATCACTAATTCTTTTGTTACCTTCAATTATTACATTTCTAGCTATTTCAGCATTTGAATTGCTAAAAAAAATTAAAGTAAAAATAATAATAAGTTTTTTCATTTTATTTTTTTCTTAAAATTTCCAAAATTGTGTCTCTAGACCATTGATCAATCATATATATGTTTTTAAGATTTTTTGAGTTTTTTATAGCATATTTTTTATAATTTTTATCCTTTAATACCTTGAATAAGTACTTAGAAATTGAATTAAAACTAATTTTTCTTTTCAAAAAATGATCAATTAATATTTCATTAACCGCATTGATGATAATAGGCGTNGATTGATATTGGTTCAATTTGGGTATTATTTTTATTATGGGAAATCTTTTTATATCAACTTTTAGAAAATTAAGATCTTCTATCTCGCTANTAGAATTTTTCGATTTTGATAAAGTGTTAATTTTAAAATTTGAGTCAAATATTGCATTAGCTATCGGTATCGTCATACTTGGTTCGTGATAAAGTAATTTTGTTATACCGTTTTTAAATTTAACTATAGCGTGCACTAATGATTGAGGGTGTATAACTATATGATATTTATTCTTATCAAAGTTAAAAATTTTTTGAGCTTCAATTAATTCAAGAACTTTGTTCATTAATGTGGCAGAGTCTATAGATATTTTTTTACCCATTCTCCATTTTGGGTGTTTCAAAGCTTCAGAAGGTTTAATATTTTTAAATTTATTTTTAGCTAAATTTAAGAAAGGGCCTCCAGACGCTGTAATATAAATTTTATCAATATCTTTATCTTTATAATTTTCAACAAGTTTGAAAATAGAAAAATGTTCAGAATCTAAGGGAATTATTTTTGTATTATTTTTAATAGCTGTTTTTTTAATAATATCCCATCCACAAATAATTGCCTCCTTATTTGCTAATAAAATCTTTTTGCTAATTTTTGTAAATTTTATTGTTGGTTCCAGACCAATCAGTCCAGGTATTGCAGCTATAGTTATATCTAATCTTTTATTTGAAAAACTAAGTTGTTTAAAACTATTGATAATTTTAGTTTTATTATTTTTTAATTTTTTTTTAATTTTTAAATAAATATCATTGTTTGTGACTATAAAAAAACTTGGTTTAAACTTTTTAATTTGGTGTAATATTTTATTATAATTTTTATTTGCAGATAAAACTTCAATTTTGAAAAGTTTACTTTTTTTTTCAATTATATTTAAAGAGGTAGTTCCAATTGAACCTGTTGATCCAAGAATTGCTATTTTTTTTTTCATGGAAATAAATTTAAACTGTANGCAAAGTAGGCGACAATAACTACAAAAATTAATCCATCAATTCTATCAAATATTCCTCCGTGTCCTGGTAAAATTTTTCCAGTATCTTTTATTTTTTCCAATCTTTTAAAATAAGAAATTGAAATATCACCTATTTGCGCTGCTAAAGAAAATACTATAGCTAAAAGAAAATACTTTGGTTTTAAAAAAAAATTAAAGTTAAGTCCTTCAATTAAATTTACTATACCTCCAATAGCAAAAACTGACATGAATGAGAAAAAAAAAGACCCAATAGCTCCTGATAAAGTTTTGTTAGGACTAATACTAGTTAATTTTTTCCATTTAAAAACTTTTCCAAAAATATAACCACCTATGTCCGAGAAAATTGTTAAAGTAACTATCCAAATTAAAAGCACATAGGATGAAGCTGTATCGTTTCTTAAATATAAAAGTGATAATAAAGATATTACCAAAATTACATCTAGAAATATTATTGTAGTTTTCCTTTTAAAAGCTGAGAATACTTCAAAGTTTCCTAAAATTAATACTGCGTAAAGAAATGAGACTATATAGTTTCCGCCCTTTATAATAAAGAATATTGATAGTGGAAATATAACTAATGAGGTTAAAATTCTTTTTTGAAGATTTTTCATACTTTACCAAAATTTCTTTTTACAGATCTATACTTTTTAATAATTTTTCTTAAATCATTCGAATTAAAATCAGGCCACAATTTATCAAGAAAGTAAAGTTCAGAATAGGCTAATTGCCACAACATGAAATTACTTAATCTTCTCTGACCACCAGTTCTTATTAAAATATCCGGATCATGCATTTTACTTGTATAAAGGTTTTTACTTATTTTAGCCTCTGAAATTTTTGAACGACTTTTTTTCAGTTTAATGAAAGCATTTTTTATTTCATTTTTTGAACCATAGTTTAGAGCTAGATTTACAACTAGTTTTTTATTTTTTGTTGTCTTTTTGACCGTATCTCTTAAAACACTTTTTAATGGAGTAGAAAACGATGACGTCCTCCCTAGTATATTTATTTTAATTCCATTTTTAATAACATTATTAATTTCTTTTTTAAAATATGAACCTATTAAGTTAAATAAAAACCTTATTTCAGTCTTAGGTCTTCTCCAATTTTCGGTAGAAAAAACATAAAAAGTTATCATAGGAATTCTTAGTTTTAGGGAAGCCTTTACTATTTTCTCAACAGTTTCAACGCCCTTTAAGTGACCAAAATTTCTGCTTTTATTTTTGTTCTTGCCCCACCTACCATTACCATCCATGATGAAGGCAACGTGGTTAAGTTTGTTCATATCTGAATTATTTCTTTTTCTTTTTCTTGTAAGATTTTATCTATATTTTCGATATTGTTATCTGTAATTTTTTGAATATTTTTTTCAAGAGATTTATTTTCATCTTCACCTATTTTTTTATCCTTTAATAATTTCTTTACATCTTCATTGGCATCTCTTCGTATATTTCTAATTGATACTTTGCTTTTTTCTCCCATACCTTTCAAAACTTTAATAAGTTCTTTTCGTCTCTCTTCTGTTAAATCTGGAATCCTTATCCTAACTGTTTGACCATCAATTTGTGGGTTAACTCCTAAATCTGACTTTTTAATTGCTGAGTCTATTACGGTTACATTGGCCTTATCCCAAACTTGAATTGAGATTAACCTTGCCTCAGGAACACTTACTGTAGCTAACTGATTTATTGGCATTTGCTGCCCGTATACATCTGGTCTAATATTATCGAGCATGTTTGCATTGGCTCTACCAGTTCTTAAAGTTGAGATATCTTTCTTAAAAGAAGAGATTGTCTTTTCCATTCTTAAGGAATAATTTTTTTCATTAAATGGTGAACTCATATAATCTAAACACCTTCCCCAACCTTGTATCTAGTAAAACTTAATACTTTTATACCTTGGAGTATATCAGATACTTTCTTTTTAGGGTCCATAATCCATATTTGATTTACTAAAGTATTNTCAGATATAAACTTATTTAATTTACCTTTTGATATTTTTTCAATCATATCGTCTTCTTTTCCTGAGTTTGATAATTCAGCTTTGATAATTTCTAGTTCTTTATCTAAAATTTTTTTATCCAAATCATTTTTATCAACTGATAGTGGGTTAGAAGCTGCGATATGCATGGCCAACTTAATACCTATTTCTCTATTTTTATCTTTTGTTTCATCACTTAATTTTACAACAGAAATTATCTTGCCTATATTTTGTTCAATTGCATTATGAACATAATGGAAGTTGCTGCCATTTTTATTATCAAAGAATTTTGATCTTCTAATTGTAATTTTTTCACCAATTTTTGAAATTAGATCTACTAAGTTATCTTTTACCAACATATTATTTTTCATTTTAGAAGACTCAATTTTTTTAATGTCTCCTTTATTGTTAAAACATATATTTGATAATTCTTTACAAAAAGAAATAAAATCTTTATTTTTTGCAACAAAGTCTGTTTCGCTATTAATTTCTATTAATGATATTTCTCCATCTTTTGTATTTACTAAAGCCAAACCTTCTGAAGCCGTTCTGCTCATTTTTTTTGATGCTTTTGCGATACCTTTTTTTCTTAGAAACTCTATTGATTTTTCTATATCTCCATTATTTTCATCGATTGCTAATTTACAGTCTTTAAAACCCACTCCAGTAAGTTCTCTTAATTTTTTAATATTCTCCAGTAAATCTTTATTTGACATATTAGTGATAAGATTAAGCAAGTTACTTCTTGACTTTAATATTTTTTTCTATTTTTTTTTCTATTTTTTTCTTTTCTTCTTTTTTATCTTCTTTTACCTGAATATTTTTTGATGCATCTGAAATTGTGTTTTTAAGAAGATCGCAATAAAGATTAATAGATCTTCTAGCGTCATCATTTCCTGGAATTGGAAACTTAATATTTGTTGGATCTGAATTAGTATCTAATATTCCAACAATAGGTATATTTAGTTTAATAGCTTCTTTTACAGCTAAAGATTCAACATTTGTATCAATTATAAATATCATCTCTGGAACTTTTTTCATTTCAGCTATACCGCCTAAAGATCTTTTAAGTTTATCTCTTTCCTTGTTTAATTTTAAAATCTCCTTTTTTGTAAATCCGATATCATCTTTTGATAACTGATCATCCAAAAGTTTCATTCTTTTGATAGAATTTTGAATTGTGTTCCAATTTGTAAGCATTCCACCTAACCATCTATAATTTACAAAAAANTGTCCGGTCTCTTGTGCTAATACACTAACTTGTTCAGATGCTTGCTTCTTTGTTGAAACAATTAAAATTTTTCCTCCAGTTGAAATGCATTTGTGAACTGCAGACAAAGCACTTTTTAAAAAAACTACNGTTTGTGTTAAGTCGATAATATGAATAGAATTTTTCTCACCAAAAATGTATCTCTTCATTTTTGGATTCCATCTGAGAGTTTTGTGTCCGAGGTGGACCCCAGCTTCTAATAGTTGTTTTATGTCTACTTCAGGTACGTTCATAAATTTTTCCGGTTAATCCACCACAGTAACTCCAAAATTTGGACCGGTAAGGCTATAAACCCTTAAAACTGTGTGCGAAATTAAGCTTTGATATAATTAATTGTAAGAAAAAGCAAGATGCTAAAAATGTATTTTTTTAACGTATTGTTTGCTTTTAATGTCGTTAAATATATTAAAATCAAATTTTCTTGTTNTTTCTAGTTGGAATGCCAAAGTTTTATTTTTATCCTTTACAAGGATATTTATTTGTGTCTCGCCTTCCTCTTTCAAAACTGATTTAAGATCCTCTAAATTGTAATTATCATTAAGTTCAATTGAAACTTTTTTGTATGATTTGTTTACAAGTTCATTCATATCTAAAATTTTTCTAACATTTATTCTTGATGTGCCATTATTTTCAAAAAATTTATCTTTTTGAAGAGTAAGTACAAATGAATTAGACTCTTTAAGTCTATCCCTATTACTAATTAAGAGTTCAGAAAATAAAAATATCTCATATTCACCGCTATTATCACTAAATTTTATAATTGAAAAAGCTGTTCCTTTTGAACTCTTTTTTTCCTGTATGGACATTATTGTTCCAGCTACTAAAGATTCTTTTTCATTGCTCGCTATGAAGTCCTTATAAGATATAATTTTTAATTGAGAAAATAAATCTTTGTATTCATTTAACGGGTGATCTGAAATATAAAATCCAAGTGAGGAAAATTCCTCCGCTAATATCTCTTTCTTTGTCCACATAGTTTGATTTTCAAACTCAAGTATTTTATTAGAACTATCTTCATCTTCGCCAAAAAGATTAGTTTGATTGCTAATTTTTTCTTCATAAAGGCTTTTAACTGTCAAAATAATTTTTGGAATTGAAAAAAATAATTTTGATCTATTTTTCTCTAATAAATCAAAAGCTCCAGCTTTAACAAGACCTTCTANCTGAAGTTTATTAACATCTTTTGGATTTACTCTTTTTATAAAATCATGAATTGACTTAAATTTTCCATTTTTTTTTCTTTCAGCGATAATATTTGATACTGCTTCAAAACCTACGTTTTTAATAGCTGATAAACCATAAAAAATTTTATTTTTTTCAGCTTTAAACTCTGCAAAACAACTGTTGATACAAGGTNTAACCACTTCAATTTTTAGTCTTTTTAATTCCTCTACAAACTCTCTTAATTTATTTGTACTATTTAATTCAGTAGACATTGTTGCAGCTATAAAATCTTCTTTATAATATGTTTTTAAAAAAGCCGTCTGATAAGCAATCAAAGCATAAGCAGCAGCATGACTTTTGTTAAATCCATACTCAGCGAAAGGTGTTATTTTTTGAAATATAAAATTAGCTAAATCTTTTTTAATTCCATTTTTNACAGCTCCATTAATAAATCTTTCCTTTTGTTTTTCTAGCTCTGCTCTTTTCTTTTTACCCATTGCTTTTCTTAAGATGTCTGCCTCACCAGCAGTAAATCCTGCAAGAGTTTGAGCGATTTGCATCACTTGTTCTTGGTAAATTATTATTCCATAAGTAGGTTTTAGTATTTTTTCTAAGGATGGATGAATATAATCTGGCTTTTTTAAGCCATTTTTACAATCGTTATAGATAGGAATATTATTCATTGGCCCTGGTCTGTATAATGCTACCAACGCTATAATATCCTCAAATTTATTTGGTTTCATTTGTTTCAAAGATTCTCTTACTCCGGTACTTTCAACTTGAAAAAGTCCAGTAGTTTCTCCCGTTGACAAAAGTTTAAAAACATTTTCATCTTGAAGATTAATTTTGCTAATATCTAATGTAATATTTTTTTGAGAGAGCATTTTTAAAGTTTTGCTTATCACTGTTAATGTTTTTAAACCTAAAATATCAAATTTTACTAACCCAGCATCCTCAGATGAATGCATATTAAATTGAGTAGATGGGAGAATTAGGTTCGAGCTATTGTCTTTATATAAAGGAACCTGTTCAGATAAAGTTTCTCCAGCAATAACTACTCCAGCAGCATGAGTTGCCATATTTCTATTTATTCCCTCTAATTTTAGTGACAGTTCTATTAACTTTTCAACTTTTTTATTTTGTCTAATCTCATCTTTAAATCTAGGTTCTCTGTCTATTGACTCTTGCAAGGTTAAAGGACGAGAAGGATCAAATGGTATCATTTTACATATTTTATCAACATGTCCATAAGGAAGTCCTAAAACTCTTCCAACATCCCTTAGAGCCATTCTTGCTTTAAGTTTTCCAAAAGTAATTATGTGAGCTACCCCGTTAAGATATTTTGACTTTAGGTATTTAAAAACCAAATCTCTTTTTTCCTCACAAAAATCTATATCAAAATCAGGCATTGAGATTCTGTCAGGATTTAAGAATCTTTCAAAAATTAAGTTGAATTCTAAAGGATCAAGATCAGTGATATCTAGGGAGTAAGCTGCTAAAGAACCAGCACCTGACCCTCTGCCTGGTCCTACAGGAATTTTATTTTGCTTTGCCCATCGAATATAGTCTGAAACAATTAAAAAATACCCTGCGTAATTCATTTTTTTAATAATATTTAATTCGTGTGAAAGTCTTTTTTCATAAACCTCCTTATTTTTAATCTTATTTGAGTCAAAACTTTTAAATCTCTTATCTAAACCACTTTTTGCTTGCAAAAATAGTTCTTCCTCCAAACTTTGATTTTTCTTTTTAATTGAAGGCAAAATTGGCAAGGATTTTTTAGGTTTAAAGTTAAATCTAAAAGGAAAATTATAATTATTTTCTAATGCTTCAGGCAAATCACTAAAAAGTTTTTTAAGACTATCAGAGTCCTTTAAATAGTGCTCACTACTATATCTTTTTCTACTTTGGTCATCTATAAAACTTTTTTCACCTATGCAAATTAGTGCATCATGTGCTTCGAACATATCTTTTTTTAAATAATATACTTCCTGAGAAGCTATTAAAGGTAGTTGAGTAGTCGAAGATAAGTTAATTAAAAAATTTTCAAAACTTTTTTCGCCTGGTTCTTTATGTCTTTGTAACTCAATATATATTCTTTCTTTAAAAACCTTTTTTAAGTCTAGTAAAATCTCTGATATAATTTTATTTTTGTTTAATTTGAACAAATTGCCAAAAAAATCAAAATGCCCACCTGTTAATATTATTAGGTCTTCATGCAGTTTCTTTAAGTCTGAAAGCGTACAGTGTGGTTCACTAATATCATCATTTTCTAGGTAACTTTTAGAGGATAGTTTGATAAGATTTTTGTATCCCTTCTCTGTAGTGGCGAATAATGGAATTTTTCCTATTTCACTACCAAATTTAAAATTAACTTGTGTTCCTATTATTGGATGTGAACCAGATTTGCTCAGTTTTTCTGCAAATTCTAAGGCCCCACACAAATTATAGCTGTCACATAATCCGACTGATTTAATTTTATATTCTTTGCAGGTTTTTGCTAGATCATCGATTTTAATTGCACCTTCGCAAATAGAATATTCTGAGTGAATTTTGAAATAAGAAAATTGATTAGCGTCATTTGCCATTAATCCTTTTTATATTACCATTAGAAATACTCAACTTATAATCTGCTTTGTTAGCAAGCTCTCTATTATGAGTTGCATAAATAATAGTTTTGTTAAGTCTTTTTAATTTAAGAAAATAAGAAAAAACATCTTGAGAAGTTTTATAATCTAAATTTCCTGTTGGTTCATCAGCTAGTATTAAATCAGTTTCTGCTATTAAAGATCTTGCTATTGCAACTCTTTGTTGTTCTCCGCCAGATAATTCATTTGGAAAATGGTTTGTCCTGTCAATTAAATTAACCTCTTTAAGTACTTTTTTTGCTTTATTAAGAGAGGTTTTGTAGTTTTCTCCTCGAATAATTAGAGGCATTAATACATTTTCGACAGTCGTAAAATCAGATAGTAAGTTATTATCTTGAAAAATTATTGAGATTTTTTTTTGCCTTATTTGATTTTTTTGATTTTCAGAGAAGTTTTTAGAGTTTTTTCCTAAAAATATAATCTGACCTGAGGTAGGACTATCCAATAATGAAAGTAAATGTAAAAAAGAAGATTTTCCCGAACCGGACGGACCTACTAGAGCAACTAAATCACCTGGTTTAACACTTAAATTTACATCTTTAAAAACATGAATTTGCCCATTTTTGTGTGAAAAAGTTTTCTTAACTTTTTTTGCTTCTATTAAAAATTTATTCATACTTCAGTGCTTTCGTCACATTCATTTTTGATATTACTTTAGCAGGAAAAAATGATGCTAAAGCAGTGATTAAAATTGAAAATATAAATATAATGCCAATAGAAATTGGATTAATTTCGCTTGGTAACTCATCTAAAAAATAAATGTCAGCAGGGAAAATTTCTAAATTAAATGTTGATGAAATAAAAAATCTTATTTCCTCTATGTAAAATGAAAATATTANACCCAAAATCACACCAGATATTGAAGCTAATAAACCGATAGTAAAGCCTGTTAAAAAAAAAGATTTAATTATTGAGTTTTTACTTAAGCCTAAAGTTTTAAATATTGCAATTTCTTTAGTTTTATTTTTAATTAAAATAGTTAAACCAGAAATAATATTAAACGCTGCTACAATAATAATTAAAGTTAAAATTATAAACATAATATTTCTCTCCATTTTTAAAGCACTGAAGAAAGATTTGTTCAAATCTGCCCAAGAATAAACATAGAAACTTTCATTCATCTCTTCTATTTCTTTTTTATAAAAATCTGCTTGAAGTGGTTTATTTAAATTAATTTCTAAACTTAAATCTTTTTCAGTTTTATCAAATAAAGATAGTGCATCATTAAGACCTATGAACACAACATTTTGATCAAACTCATAGAAGCCACTGTTAAAAACTCCAGCTATTTCAAAGTTTTGCTGCAAAGGAACTCCTCCAAGCGGAGTATTAATAAATGTAGATGACATTAAATTTAGTTTATCGCCTACTACAACGTTTAAACTGATTGCTAATTCATTTCCTATAATTAATTTTCCCTTTTCAAAATTCTCAAATTTTCCATCAATAATTTTCTCTTTAATGAATACTAAATTATGATTTTTTTTATTATCTACGCCTTTTACTAATACTCCTTTTGCATTATTTTTAATTAAGATAACGCCTTCACCTGTATATGAATTGGCAATTTGAAAATTTTCATATTNTTTTTTTAAAGAATCTTTAAAAAATTTATCTATGGGTTTGCTATAGGGCTTGACTACAATGTGTGGGTTAAATCCAATAATTTTATTTGTTAGTTCTGATCTAAAACCATTCATTACTGACATAACGATTATCAGTATTGTTACACCAAGCATTATCCCTAAGAATGAAAAAATAGATATAATTTTTAAGAAACCCTCTTTTTTTTTTAGGTCTTAAATTTCTTGATGAAATTAGTCTTTCAACTTTGTTAAACAATTTNTTTTTTAAGTTTTTGTTTTATTTCTTCGAGACTTAATATTTGGGCATTTTTATTTATTTCTTTAAATTCAAATTTGTTTTCTGTTGATTTTGATCCTAAAATAATTTGAAAAGGAACTCCTATTAAGTCATGTTTTTTAAATTTTATAGACATATTTTCATCAACATCATCTAACAATGCGTCAATATTTTGTTTTTTTAATTCATCGTAAATTTTCTTTGCTTTTACCATGTTTTCGTTATTATTTTTACTTATGCTTGGAATGATAACAACGTCGAAAGGTGAAACTGCCTTTGGCCATTTCATAATTTCATTATTGTATTTGGCTTCTATAATTGCTCCAACTAGTCTCGAAACACCTATTCCATAAGATCCCATTTTGACTAAATCTTTTTTTCCATCTTTAGTGTCGACAAAACAATTCAAAGGCTTAGAATATTTATCTCCAAAATAAAAAATGTGACCAACCTCTATTCCTTTTGTAATAATTTGGTTAGATTTATCGACGCTTTTATCAAATTCTTCTTTTTTAAATTTTTCATCTGTTACTGCATAAAAAGATGAAAAATCTTTTCGCATTTTTTCTAAAGACTTATCATCAAATTTAAAATTACTTAAATTAACCTCAAAAATTTTTTTATCTGCATATATTTTGCTTTCTCCAGTTTCAGCTAAAATAACAAACTCATGAGACAAATCTCCCCCTATAGGCCCAGTGTCTGCTGCCATTGGTATAGCCTGTAAGTCCAATCTTTTAAATGTATTTAGATAAGAAAAAAACATTTTATTGTAAGATTTTTTTGCTGAGTCCTCATCAATATCAAATGAATATGCATCTTTCATAAAAAATTCTCTACATCTCATCACGCCAAATCTTGGTCTAACTTCATCTCTGAACTTCCATTGAATATGATAAAGCATTTGTGGAAGTGACTTATATGATTTTACACTTGAACGAAATATCTCAGTTACAAGCTCTTCGTTAGTTGGACCATAAAGCATTTCTCTTCCTTGACGATCTTTTATTCTTAGCATTTCTTCTCCATAGTCATCGTATCTTCCGCTCTCTTTCCAAATATCAGCCGATTGAATTGTAGGCATCAACATCTCTTGAGCACCAATTTTATTTTGTTCTTCCCTAACGATTTGTTCAATTTTTTTCATAACTTTAAAACCTAATGGTAGCCAAGAATAAATGCCAGCCGAAGATTGTCTAATCATACCTGTCCTCAGCATTAATTGATGAGATTTAATTTTAGCGTCTGAAGGTAGGTCTTTAGTAATAGGAATTAGTAGTTTTGATAATAACATCGTTATAAATACTCCAAATTAAATAAGAACTTATTAATCTTACAGGAAAATACAACTAAATTCTTGCAATGTTAATATTTGTATAAGGTTTTTTACCAGTTCTTTCTTTTACCATCTTTCTGCAATTTTGTTTTAAGACCTCAATAAGATTCTTTTCTTGTTTTTTGCTTTGTAATGAAAATGATCTGCATGTATCAATAATTTCACTCTCCATATCAAAAATAAAATTTTGGTTAATTTCATCTTCTGGGATTCCTTTACAAGAAATAATTGGTCTTTTAACCTTACCATTATTTGAAACAATTAGTGTGACCTCTAAATAGCCATTTATAGATAGATTTTTTCTTTCTTTAATAGATTGTGAATCTTCACTCACTTTTACGGAACCATCTAAATACATTCTTCCAATTGGTGCTTTATCAATAATTTTTGGCGTCTTGTCTGAATAAATTTTTATGATATCACCATTCTCTATCAATAGAGTTTGAGGTATTTGCATTTTTTTTGCAAAATTTGCGTGTTCTTTCATATGTCTGTGTTCTCCATGAACTGGTATAACACAATTTGGTTTTACCCAATTGTACATATCCTTCAAATCTTCTCTATTAGGATGACCAGATACATGTACAAAAGCATTTTCTTCAGTAACTATTTCTGCATCTTCTTTGGTAATTAGATTTTGTAATTTATATAATTTTTTTTCATTTCCAGGAATTATTTTTGAAGAAAAAATAACAGAATCGCCTTTTTCNAAAAAAACATCAGGGTGTATTCCATTTACAATACGATTCATTGCTCCCATAGGTTCACCTTGGCTTCCTGTACAAAGGTATATAATTTTATCTCTTGGTATTTTTTTTGCCTCTCTTGGTTCAAGAGGCTCTATTAAATTCTGTAAATATCCACATTTTCTTGCTGCTTTGTATATTCGGTGCATTGAACGTCCGACTAAACAAATGTTTCTCCCAGTTTTTTTTGCACAATAAAATATTGTTTCCATTCGAGCNACATTAGAAGCGAAAGAAGTAACAATGATTTTTTTAGTTTTTAATTCCATTATTCTGGCTAGGCTATCTCTCACGTCGGCTTCTGATCCTGCTCGTCCTTCACTAAAAACATTTGTTGAATCACATATCATGGCTAGAACACCTTTCTTTCCTATTTCTATTAACTTTTCTTTATCTATGTTTTTACCAATAAGNGGGTTAGGATCCACTTTCCAATCTCCGGTATGCAAAACTGTTCCAGAAGGTGTGGTAATGCATAACCCGTTCGGTTCCAGTATAGAATGAGTTAAAGTTATGAAATCAATTTTAAAGGGGCCTAAATTGATTTTCCCATTTAGCTGAATAATNTTTAAATGATTTGAAATATCTATCTTTTTTTCTTTAAATTTTTCTTCTATTAAAGCTGCAGTAAATGGGGTAGCAAAAATTTTACATTTTAAGTCTGGCCAAATATGTGTAACAGCTCCTATGTGATCTTCGTGAGCGTGAGTTAAAACAATACCTAATAAATCATTTTTTTTATCTAAAATAAAACCGGGATCTGGATATATTAAATCTATTCCAGGTAAAGAGTCATCTGCAAAAGTAACTCCCATATCGACTATGATCCACTTTTGATTATCCTCCGATCCATAGGCATACAAATTCAAGTTAGCCCCTATTTCACCTGAGCCCCCTAGAGGGCAAAAAATTAATTCATCTTTATTCATAAAATTAATCTTTTATAAATTTCCATTACACCCTTTATTGTAATATTTTTATCTATAATTGATTTTTTTAAAATATACTTTTTAAAATGAGCTGCATATCCACCAGTAAGTATAATTTTATAATTNTTTTTGCTTGTTGCATTTATTTTTTTGACAATATTATTTATTAACCCTTGGTAACCCCATAAAAAACCTGCATTAAGTGCTTCTTTAGTNTTTTTACCATAGGTTTTGATTATTTTNTTTAGTTTAAAAATAGGAAGCAAAGCAGTGGCCTTATTCAGATTTAATATTGATAAATTTATTCCAGGGGCTATAACGCCTCCATCATAAACGCCTGGATGTTTTACAACATCAAAAGTTGTAGCAGTTCCAAAATCTATNATTAAACTGTCTTTTTTATAAAAAACATATGAACCAATAGCATTAGATAAACGGTCAGAACCAACTTGTGAAATATTTTTTACTTTTGTTTTTATAATTTTTTCTATTTTCAAATCTTTAATTTCATAGCAAATAAAGTTCTTTTTTTTAAAATAGCTCTTTAATTTATAATAAATTTCTGGAACTACGCTAGAAAATAATATTTTTTTATTGATATCTTTTTTTATAATTCTTTTGAGATAATTTGATAAAAATTTTTTATTATTAAGCTTAGCTGTATCAATATGATAAGATTTGACTATTTTAAATTTAGAATTAAATATCGATAATTTTGTTAAAGTATTTCCAATATCTCCAATTAAATATCTCATTTTATATTTTGCAGATTTTTTTTTTCAAATAATTATAATCTCTAATACGGGAATCAGTAATAAATTTTTCATAAGATTGCTTTGTTTTCATTAAAATTTCTCTGTTTGTAATTTTAGTTTTAGAACATTTTAATAAAGAAGTTGAATTAAAATTTCTACTACCTGGTGAGACAAAAGTATTAATGCCTACACCTATTATCAAATAATTTTTATTTTTGTAACTTATTATTTCTTGTAAAATACCACAAACTTTACGTTTCTTTATTAACAAGTCATTTGGCCATTTTATAATTATTTTATATTTAGAATACTTTTTTAACACATCTTTAATTATATGTGGGTTAAAAACTGAAAATTTATCTCTTTTTATGTTGGATTTACTTATATCAAAAAAAATTGAGATAAATAAATTGCCCTTTTTAGAAATCCATTTTTTTCCCATAGTTCCCCTGCCTTTACTTTGATTTGTGGCTACAGCTATACCTGATTTCAATTTATTAAATTTAATCATCTTTATGGCTTCATCATTAGTGCTTTTTACACTATTAAATTTTATAATTCTTAAGTTCATTATTTAGAAACTGCCGTGAGGATTAAATCATTAAATATTGAAGGGTATAAAAAAAATGTTACTAAAAAAATACAAGAAATAAAAATTGTACCTGAAATACTAAAATTTTTATTTTCATCGAAAGGTTTTACAATTTCATCAAAATATATAATTTTAATTATCTTAAGATAATAAAATGCAGAAATTACAGTTGTTAGCAAACCTATAATCGCAAGTGTATACATTTCACTTTCTACGACAGACATGAAAACATAAAATTTTGCAAAGAAACCACCCAGAGGAGGAATTCCCGCTAATGAAAAAAGTATAATTAAAAAAGATATTGAAATCAGAGGATGTTTTGTAGATATTCCAGATAAATCATTAATTTCTTCAGTGTATTTACCATCTTTTTTCATAAGAAAAATACAACCAAATATTCCTAGATTCATCACAGCGTAAATTGCAATATATAAAATTGAACTGCTATACCCTGATAAAGTTCCAGTTGCTATCCCAGCTAAAGCATAACCAATATGTCCGATAGAACTATAAGCTATAAGTCTTTTTATATTCTTTTGACCTATAGCAGCAACCGCTCCCAAAATCATTGAGGCAATAGATAAAAAAATCACTATTGATTGCCATTCAATCAAAATATTTTCAAATGGTACTTGCATAAATCTTATAAAAACAGCTATTCCAGCAATCTTAGGTACTATTGCAAAAAAACTTGTTATTGAAGAAGGAGAACCCTCAAAAACATCTGGAGTCCACATATGAAAAGGAACTGCTGAAACCTTGAAAGCCAAACCAACTAAAATGAAAACCATTGCAAAAACTGCTCCAATATTTTCAGAAGTTAGTTCTTTATTAATAATTTCAAAATTTGTGGACCCAGTAAAACCATATAACAATGAACATCCATATAGTAACAAACCTGAGGACAAAGCGCTTAAAATAAAAAATTTAATACCAGATTCTGTTGCTCTTAAATTGTCTCTATCTATAGCCGTTAGTATATAAAGAGCTAATGATTGTAACTCTAAACCTAAGTAAAAAAGTATAAGGTCGTTTGCACTGACCATGAAAAACATTCCTAAAATTGCTATTAAAAAAATAATTGGATATTCAAATTTGTTGATATTATTTTCTTTTATAAAAATCTGAGATGAATAAAGTATAAGCAAACTTGAAATTAAAATTAAAATTTTAATGATATTTGAAAAAGAATCTCTTATGAAAACATCGGAAAATATTAAAGTATTTCCTTTTTCATTAAAAAGTATTGCAATTAAAATTAATAAAATTAAAAAAGTTAAGTTTGTAACTAAGTTGTAGCTTTTTTTAATAAATACTCCAACCATCAAAATTATTAAAATTGATAAAGAGAGGAATATTTCTGGATATAAAATTTGAAAATTTTCAATCATTTGTTGACCATAAGATGATAAATTAGATCTTTTTTGTAATTTTCTATCAAATAATCTGATGAAACACTTATTGTATCAAGTATTGGTTCTGGATAAAATCCAAAAACAATTGTTGCGATAGCTAGTAAAGATAGCACCAAACCTTCAGAAAGATTTATATCTTTAATTTTCTTAATGTTATCATTATTTAGTTTTCCAAAGATTACCCTTTTATATAACCACAGCATATAAGCAGCCGCTAAAATTACTCCCAAAGAAGCTAATATAGCTACAAAATAGTTTTTTTGGAAAATTCCTAATAGAACTAAAAACTCACCAACGAATCCACTTGTTCCAGGTATACCTAAAGCTGACAAAGTAAAAATCATAAAAATTAAAGAAAATTTTGGCAATATATTGACAATTCCGCCATATGAATTGATCAAGCGTGAATGGGTTCTGTCATAAAGAACACCTACTGACAAAAATAGTGCTGCTGATATAAGTCCATGGCTAATCATTTGATAAATACTTCCCTCAATTCCTTGTTTAGTAAAAGTAAAAATACCTAAAGTTACATAACCCATATGCGCTACAGATGAATAAGCTATCAATTTTTTCATATCTTCTTGCATTAAAGCAACCAAAGATGTGTAAATAATTGCGATTGTGCTTAACGTGTAGACTAAAGGAGTGAAATATTCCGAGGCAACTGGGAACATGCCCACAGAAAATCTTAAAAAACCATATCCTGCCATTTTTAAAAGTATCGATGCTAATATTACTGAACCTGCTGTAGGTGCCTCAACATGAGCATCTGGCAACCAAGTGTGAACAGGCCACATAGGTAACTTAACTGCAAAAGAGCTAAAAAATGCTAGCCAAAGTAAATATTGATATTCCTTAGGTATTTTAAATTCAAGAATTTGAACTAAATCTGTTGTGCCTGAAATCCAATAAATTGCTATTATTGCTATTAACATTAATACAGAACCCAAAAGAGTATAAAGAAAAAATTTATACGCAGAATAAACTCTTCTTGGTCCTCCCCAAATTCCTATAATTAAGAACATTGGAATTAAACCTGCTTCAAAAAATAAATAAAATATCACAAGATCCAATGAGCAAAAAACTCCTAGCATAAAAGTTTGCAAAACTAAAATAGTTATAAGAAATTCTTTTACTCGTGATTTGACACTGTTAACACATGAAAGAATACATATTGGGGCAATGAAGGTTGTAAGAACAATGAACAAAATTGAAATTCCATCTATTCCTAACTTAAATTTTATCAATCCACTGATCCAATTTTTTTCCTCCACAAATTGAAAACCAGTAAAGTTTCTATCAAATGAATACCATAAAAAAATTGACAATAAAAAGTTAGCTATACTGGTGAATAACGAAACATATATTGCACTTTTATTTGAACTTGTTTTACTTTGGCTCAAGAAAATAAATAAAGCCCCTAAGAAAGGTAAAAAAATAATTGAAGATAAAATAGGGAAATTCATGTTTATTTTAATATCAAGTAAGTTATTAGAGCTGATAATCCAATTAACATTACGAATGCATAGTCATATATAAAGCCNGTTTGAAACTTTATCGCTTTATTTGAAATATATTTTACTACTTTCGAGATTCCATCTGGACCAAATCTATCAATTGTATTTTCATCACCTCTTTTCCAAAAAATATCTCCTAATTTTTTTAGAGGTTTGACAAAAATAAATTCATAAATTTCATCGAAGTACCATTTGTTTAATAAAAAATCATATATTTTATTATAAGAAATTTTAAAATTTTCTAAAATTTTTGGATTCTTAATAAAATAATAATAAGATATTGGTATCGCTATAGTTACTATAATAGGTGTAATTAATATTAACCATAGAGGTATATGATCATGAGACAATTCATTTATAAAAAATATAGAGTTTTTCCAAAAATTAGTNCTCTCTTGACCGATAAAAAAATTTTTAAGTAAAATCCCAGAAAGGACAGCGCCTACACCTAAAATTATTAATGGTATAAGCATTATAATTGGTGATTCATGAGTTTTTTCTAAAGAAATTTTTTTATTATTATATTTTCCGTGAAATGTTAAAAATAAAAGTCTCCAAGAATATATNGAAGTTAAAAACGCAGTAATAATTCCAACTATAGCTGCTGAATAGCCCACAGTAGANTGCCTTAAATACGCAAATTCTATTATAGCATCCTTAGAATAAAAACCTGAGAGAAACGGAAAACCTGTCAATGCAAGAGTTCCTATAAGCATTAAAACCCATGTGTAAGGTAACTTTTTCCAAACTCCTCCCATTTCTCTTATATCTTGTTCATCATTAAATGCATGTATCACTGAGCCTGATCCCAAAAACAGTAATGCTTTAAAAAATGCATGAGTAAACAAATGAAAAATAGCTACATGGTAAGCTCCTANACCTGCTGCAAAAAACATATACCCTAATTGACTGCAAGTAGAATAAGCGATTATTCTTTTTATATCATTTTGAACCAATGCAACTGATGCAGCAAATACTGCAGTAATCATTCCAATCACTGCAACTGTATTTAAAGCTATTTGCGAAAACTCAAAAATAGGTGAACATCTAACAACTAAAAATACTCCTGCAGTGACCATTGTTGCTGCGTGAATTAANGCAGAAACTGGTGTTGGACCCTCCATTGCATCTGGTAACCAAGTGTGTAAAAAAAATTGTGCAGATTTTCCCATAGCTCCCATAAATAAAAATANGCAAATTAAGGTGATTAAATTAACTTCTAGGCCTAAGAAATTAATATCAGTATTTGAAAAATCAGGAATAAGTTTAAAAACTTCTTGGTAATTGACTGAGCCTAAATGAAAAAAAATTAGAAAAATTCCAATAGCTAATCCAAAGTCTCCAACTCTATTAACAAGAAATGCCTTCATCGCTGCATTATTAGCAGAATTTTTTTTGTACCAGTATCCAATTAATAGATAAGATGATAAGCCAACACCTTCCCATCCAAAAAATAATTGCAAAAAATTATCTGATACAACGAGTGTCAACATCGCAAAAGTAAATAGAGAAAGGTAAGACATAAATCTTGGTTTATGTGGATCTTTATTCATATAACCAATTGAATAAATATGAACGAGGGATGAGATAAGAGTAACAACAACTAACATTACTGAACTAAGTGGATCAATGTTAATTGACCAATTGACAACAAATTTTCCTGAATTAATCCACTCAAATATTTTATAATTTCCATAAATATTGTTCACTATGCCATTGTAAAAAACAATAATTGATAAAATAGCAGATATAGAAATAAATAAACTTGTAATTATTATAGAAAATTTATCCCCTAAACTTTTACCAAAGTATCCGAAGATTGAGCCTAATAATGGTAAAAATAAAATTAGGTATTCCATTTAACCTTTCATTTGATGAATATCTTCTACTCTTATAGATCCCTTATTTCTGTAAAAGATAACAATAATAGCTAATCCAATAGCTGCTTCTGCTGCAGCTATNGATAAAATCAACATAGTGAATACTTGTCCTAAAATATCTCCAGAAAAAATGGAAAAAGAAATTAAATTAATATTTACGGCCAATAAGATTAATTCAATAGACATAAGAATAACAATTACGTTTTTTCTGTTTAAAAATATTCCTACTATACCTAAAGAAAAAATAATTGCTCCGAGAGTTAAATAATGCCCTAATCCNATCTCAATCATCAATCTTAACTCCTTTATCAAATTCAGCATCTTTCAATTCAACTGATGAAGATTTTTCTCTTGAAACCTGTTTGAAGTAACTTTGCCTTTTTATGTTTTCTNTTTTTCTATAGGTTAAAATAATTGCACCCATCATTGCTAAAAGTAAAATCATTCCTGATAACTGAAAATAAANTACATAATCTGTATACATAACATTGCCGAGCTCATGTGTATTAGTTGTATTTTGATCTATAGGTAAACTTCCGCTAGACATGATATTGGTTTTATATTTCCATCCCCCTACTACAACCAATAGCTCAAGAAATATAAGTATACTTACAAATAATCCCGATGGAATGTGTGTTCCCTTTGTAACCCTTCCTCTAAACCAAGAGGTTTTTTGTTCAGCAACATTCAACATCATTACTACAAAAAGAAAAAGTACGGCAACAGCTCCTACATAAACAATAAGTAAAATCATTCCTAAAAATTCTGCACCCACCATTATAAAAAGACAACCAACTGATATAAAATCTAGAATTAGGAAGAAAACTGAATTTACTGTGTTTTTAGAAGTAATAACCATTAGAGCAGAATAAATTGCAATGATTGAAAAAAAATAAAAAAAAATTGTATGTGNAATCATTATTTGTAAACTTTATCTAATTTAAGATTTTTAGATATAACTGACTCCCACCTGTCACCGTTGTCTAGTAATTTTTCTTTGTTATAGTAAAGCTCTTCTCTGGTTTCTGTTGAAAATTCAAAGTTTGGTCCTTGAACTATAGCATCCACTGGACAAGATTCTTGACAAAGTCCGCAATATATACACTTCAACATGTCAATGTCATATCTTGTTGTTTTTCTACTTCCGTCCTCCTTTTCNTCTGACTCAATAGTAATAGCTTGGGCAGGACATACAGCCTCACACAATTTACAAGCTATGCATCGTTCTTCACCGTTGGGNTACCTTCTCAACGCATGTTCTCCTCTAAATCTAGGGCTTATTTGGCCTTTTTCATAAGGGTAATTTATAGTTTTTTTGCTTCTAAAAATTTCTTTAATTGCCTTTAAAAGCGCTGAAACAAATTCAGATAAAAAAATTATTTTAAATATTCTATTAATTTTCATTTAATAAACCTTTGTTGGTAATAATTCGAAATAAAATAAAAAACTAGCAGTTAGTACAACATAAAAAAGTGAAAATGGTAGAAAAACTTTCCAACCCAATCTCATTAACTGATCGTATCTATATCTAGGCACAATTGCTTTAACTATAGAGAAAAGCAAAAATAAAAATAAAATTTTTAAAATCATCCAAAAAAATGATGGAACTATATTAAAAGGATATATGTCTAGAGGAGGTAGCCATCCGCCTAAAAATAAAATTGAGCCCATAGCACACATTAATAAAATATTTGCATATTCTCCTAACCAAAACATTGCATACATCATCCCTGAATATTCAGTTTGGTAACCTGCAACTAATTCTGCTTCAGCTTCTGGTAAATCAAATGGCGGTCTGTTAGTTTCCGCTAGAGCAGAAATAAAGAAAATTACAAACATTGGAAAAAGAGGAAATACAAACCAGAGATCTTGTTGGGCGTTAACAATATCTTTCAAGTTTAGGGAGCCAACACAAAGTAATACATTAATAATNATAATTCCTATAGACACTTCGTATGAAACCATTTGAGCAGCAGACCTTATAGCCCCTAAAAATGGATATTTTGAATTAGAAGCCCAGCCACCCATTATTATCCCGTAGACACCTAAAGAAGATATAGCGAAAAGATATAGTATTCCTACATTTATATCAGATAGAATTAAACTTTCACTAAATGGAATTACTGCCCAAGCTGCTAAAGCTAAAGTCATCGTAACTATAGGCGCTAAAATGAAGATTACTTTATTTGCACTTGCTGGAATTATAATTTCTTTAAAAATATATTTTAAGGCGTCAGCTAGAGACTGTAATAATCCAAAAGGGCCAACAACATTTGGGCCTCTTCTTTTTTGAATAGAAGCCCATACCCTTCTGTCTAACCAAACAATCATAGCTACAGTTACAAGAACCGGTATAACTAGGAAAAAAATTTTGTAAATTTCTTGTAATAAAATATTTAGATATTCCATCAANTAGTTGTCCCATTTTTAAATTGTTTANTAACGATAGCTCTACAATCNCTCATTGTTTTTGAAGCTCGTGCTATTGAATTTGAGAAGTAATAATCAATTTTTTTAATTTCAATCTTTTCATGAATAAAATCACATTCTTTTTTTTTATTAATGGTAATTTTATTTTTTGAAATAGAATCTATTTTTGAAAAGTTAACTATGTTATTTAAAGTTAATTCCTTAATTTTTTGGTAGTTTTTATTTTTTAATTCTTTTTCTAATTTATCTAAAATTAAGTTAAAAATTTTCCAATCTTCTAAAGAATTACCGGGAGGGTAAGAAGCTTTTCTACATTCTTGAACTCTTCCTTCTAAATTTATGTAAAGACCATTTTGTTCTGTATATGCAGGGCTAGGAAGAATAACATCTGCATTTTCTGCACCTCTATCTCCATGACTGCCTTGATATATTACAAATGTATCATTTTTATTAAATCTAAGATTATCTGATCCTAAAAGATAAATAAGTTCAAATTCATTATTTTTAAGTTTGTCAAAAAATATAAAATTATTATTTTCCTTTATATTAAAGAATTTTAAATCAATAGCACCAACTGTTGATGCATTCTTTGCTAATATGTTAAATGCGTTCCAATTATCATTTATTAAATTATTCTCTCTTAAAAACTCTTTTAACTCCTCAAAAATATAGGCACCACTTTTAAGCTCTAAAGCTGTCTCGCCTATAATTATTATTGGTTTTTTTGAGGATAAGAGTTTTTTTGAGAAACTATTTTGACCTTTTATTATATCTCTCAAAACATCAGTATTTTCACCAATAATATTATATTCATAAGTTAAATCACCTGGATTACCTATTGAATAAACTGGAATCTTTCTATTTGCATATACTTTTCTTATCCTAGCATTAACCATGGTTGCTTCATGTCTTGGATTACAACCAACTAATAATATTAAATCTGATTCTTCAATACCTTGGATAGATGAGTTAAAAAGATAATTAATTTTATCCGAGCTATTTAAGTACATTTCTCGTTCTCTAAAATCAAAATTCTCTATTTTAAGATCAGTTAAAAAATTTTTGAAAGAAAATATACTTTCAAGACTTACTANATCACCAACGTGNCCAGCCATTTTTTCTGGACGAATATTTTTAATTTTATTTGAAATTAAATCTAATGCTTCNTCCCAATTTGATTTTATTAGTTTTCCATTCTTTCTAATAAATGGTTCGTCTAATCTTTGTTTTAAAAGACCGTCACAAGCATATCTAGTTTTGTCAGATATCCATTCTTCATTGATTTCATTGTTAAGCCTAGGCAAAATTCTTTTTACTTCCCAACCATAAGTATCTATCCTAATATTTGAACCTACGGCATCCATGACATCAATACTTTCAGTTTTTTTTAATTCCCAAGGTCTTGCCTCGAATGCATAAGGTTTAGAAGTTAAAGCACCAACTGGACACAAATCTATTACATTAGCAGAAAGTTCAGACTCCATTGATTTTTCTAAATAGGTTGTTATTTCCATATTCTCACCTCTACCAATGGCNCCAATTTCTGGAACACCGGCAACTTCAGTTGCAAATCTGATACATCTAGTACAATGTATACACCTTGTCATTTGAGTCTTAATTAGTGGACCCATATATTTATCTCTAACAGTCCGTTTATTTTCATTGAATCTAGATTTATCAAAACCGTAATATAACGATTGATCTTGTAGATCGCATTCTCCACCTTGGTCACAAACTGGACAGTCAAGAGGATGATTAGCAAGCAAAAATTCCATTACGCCTTTTCTCGCTTTTTCCACTAATTTTGTATTTGTTTTAATATTCATACCTTCGGCAGCCGGCATTGCACAAGAAGCTATAGGTTTTGGAGATTTTTCCATCTCAACCAGACACATCCTACAATTCCCGGCGATAGACAATTTTTCGTGATAACAAAATCTTGGAATTTCTACGTCAGCTAATTCACAAGCTTGTAGAACTGTCATACCATTCTTAAATTCTAACTCTTTCCCATTAATAGTTATTTTAGGCATTGTCTTTCTCCAATAAATGTTGATCTATTAAGTATGGAATATTTTTTCTTTTTTTGACTATTGGTTCTCCTATACATTTTTTATCTATTTCTTTTCTGAAATGTCTCAGCAAACCTTGTACAGGCCAAGCTGAACCTTCACCAAAAGCACAAATAGTGTGTCCCTCAATTTGCTTCGTAACGTCAGATAATAGATCAATATCACTGTAAGTAGCTTCTCCTTTAGCCAGTCTCTCTAAAATTCTCCACATCCAACCAGATCCTTCTCTACAAGGAGTACACTGACCACAACTTTCGTGTTTATAAAATTTTGCAATCCTAGCCATACATTCAATAATATTTTGATCTTTATTAATTACAATTATACCTGCAGTTCCAAGACCACTTTTTGCTGCTATTAGAGAGTCAAAGTCCATATTGATAGTGTCACAGATTTTCTTTGGTAATAAAGGCATTGAAGATCCACCTGGTATAACGGCTTGCAAGTTTTCCCAACCGCCAATTACACCTCCAGCATATTTTTCTATAAGCTCTTTTAGAGGAATTCCCATTTCCTCCTCAACGTTACAAGGAGAATTTACATTTCCAGAAATACAAAAGATCTTAGTTCCAGTATTTTTGGGTTTTCCCAGTGACGAAAACCATTGCGAACCTCTTCTTAAAATTGTGGGCACTACTGCAACAGTTTCAACGTTGTTTACTATAGTTGGGCAACCATATAGGCCAACAAGTGCTGGAAAAGGAGGTTTAAGTCTTGGTTGACCTTTGTTTCCCTCAAGACTTTCCAATAAAGCTGTTTCTTCGCCGCAAATATAAGCACCAGCTCCATAGTGTATATAAATATCAAAGTCCCAATTACTTCCACAAGCATTTTTGCCTAAAAAATTTTTTTCATAAGCTTGATTTATTGCTTCCTGTAGTCTTTTTCCCTCATTTAAATATTCACCTCTTATATAAATATAACAAGTGTGAGCATTCACAGCGAAACCAGATATTAAACAACCTTCAATTAACTTTTGTGGCTCAAATCTTAAGATATCTCTATCTTTGCANGTTCCAGGTTCAGATTCATCAGCATTTATAATTAAATAATGAGGTCTAGATCCAAGTTTTTTTGGAGCGAATGACCATTTTAGACCTGTGGGGAATCCTGCTCCTCCTCTTCCTCGAAGTTCTGACTTTTTAATTTCGTCTATAATCCATTCTCTTCCTTTTGAAATAATTTCATTTGTGTTCTTCCAGTCCTCTCTTTTGAGAGAGTTATCAATCTGCCAACCAAGTTCGTTGTAAATATTAGAGAATATTCTATCTTCTTTTTTAAGCAATTTTTCCCCCATTTAAATTGTTTAAATTTTCTGGAGCTGTATTTTTTCTATTTCTATAAGATCCAGATTTTAAAGGTTTGTCTTCAAGTAAAGATTTAATAATTTTATTNGCATCTTGTTCGTCTAGATCCTCATAATAAGATTCATTTATCTGCATCATGGGAGCGTTAACACAAGCTCCAAGACATTCAACTTCTGTCCAAGAGCATAATTTATTTTTTGTGACTTGACTTTGNTTAGAAGAAATATTTTTTTTACATATATCAACTATTTTATTAGCTCCTCTAAGTAAGCATGGACTTGTAGTNCATACTTGAACAAAATATTTTCCAACGGGGGAAAGATTGTACATTGAATAGAATGTGGCTACTTCATAAACACTTATATATGGAATAGATAAATATTTCGCAATATACTTCATCGCTGCAAGAGGAATCCAATTCTCATTTTGTCTTTGGACTAAGTAAAGTAAAGGCATAACGGCGCTCTTTTTTCTTTCTTTTGGATATTTTTTTAAAATATTTTCTGCAATCTCTAAATTTTTATCAGAAAATTTAAAACTATCCGGTTGTTTTTCATAAACTTTTTTTGGTTTCATCTGTCTACCTCGCCAAAAACAATGTCTAAGGAACCTAATACTGCCGGGACATCTGCTAACATATGTCCTCTAATTAAATAATCCATGGCTTGTAAGTGTGAAAACCCTGGTGCTCGAATTTTACATCGATAAGGTTTATTGCTACCATCTGAAATTAGATAAACGCCGAATTCACCTTTTGGAGCTTCTACTGCAGAATAAACATTTCCTGCAGGCACTCTAAAACCTTCAGTGAATAATTTAAAATGATGAATTAAAGCTTCCATAGAATTTTTTAAATCCTCTCTTTTGGGAGGGGAGATTTTATTATCTATTGTTTTAATTGGACCTTTCGGTAATTTATCTAAACATTGTTTTATAATCTTTACGCTCTCACGCATCTCTTCTATTCTACAAAGATATCTATCGTAACAATCACCATTTTTGCCTACCGGAATTTTAAAATCTAAATCTTTATAACACTCATATGGTTGGGACTTTCTCAAATCCCATACTATTCCTGAACCTCTCAACATTACTCCAGAAAAACTATGATCCATAGCATCTTTTTTAGTTACAATACCTATATCAACATTTCTTTGTTTGAAGATTCTATTATCAGTAAGTAGATTTTCTAAATCATCTATAATTTTAGGGAAAGTTTGACAAAATTTTCCTATATCATCTAGAAGCTTTTGAGGCAAATCTTGATGGACTCCGCCTGTTCTAAAATAGTTTGCATGCAATCTAGATCCTGAAGCTCTTTCATAAAAAGTCATTAAAGTTTCTCTTTCTTCAAATCCCCATAAGGATGGAGTTAAAGCACCTACGTCTAAAGCTTGAGTAGTNACATTTAAAATGTGACTTAAAATTCGTCCAATTTCACAAAATATAACTCTTATGTATTTGGCTCGTATAGGAACTTCTATTTTCAATAATTTTTCTGTAGCTAGTGCAAAAGCATGTTCTTGATTCATTGGAGCTACNTAATCTAATCTATCAAAATAAGGCAAAGCTTGAGTGTATGTTTTGTGCTCAATAAGTTTTTCTGTTCCTCTATGAAGTAATCCTATGTGAGGATCTGCTTCCTCCACTACTTCGCCATCGAGTTTTAAAATTAATCTTAAAACCCCATGTGCTGCTGGGTGTTGAGGTCCAAAATTAAGGTTTAGTGTTTTAGTTTTTTTCATTTTTTTTATTTTGTATTTCTTTAATATATTTAGTTCCTTCCCAAGGACTTGAAAAATCGAAATTTCTATAGTTTTGCTCTAACTTTACAGGTTCATAAACAACTTTTTTATCTTTTTCGCTNTATCTAACCTCATTAAAACCGGTAAGAGGAAAATCTTTTCTTAGTGGATGTCCTTTAAAATTGTAATCAGTTAAAATTCTACGNAAATCTGGATGGTTTTTAAATTTAATTCCATACATGTCAAAGACCTCCCTTTCCATCCAATTTGCTGATGGAAAAATTTTTGTTATCGAAGGAATCTGTTCTGTTATTTCGAATTTTATTGAGATTTTTATTCTCAAGTTATTCTCATGTGATAAAAATAAATAAATTAGATTAAATCTTTTTTCTTCTTCAGGATAGTCAATTCCAACTACATCTATAAGCTGGCGAAATTTACATAAATCATTTGATTTAAGAAAATTGATTACATTAATTAATTCTTCTACTTTTATTTCAATCAAAAGCTCATCATAGATTATTGATGAGTTATCTACTTTAGATGTTAACTCGGAATTAACTATTTTTTCAAGTTCAGAAATGTTTTTGATGGCCATAAATATTATCTTTGAATAGATCCTTCTCTTCTAATTTTTTTTTGTAGTTGAAGAACGCCATATAGCAAGGCTTCTGCTGACGGTGGACATCCTGGAACATAAATATCTACTGGAACTATTCGATCACANCCTCTGACTACTGAATAAGAGTAATGATAATAACCACCTCCATTAGCACAGCTGCCCATGGATATCACATATCTTGGTTCAGGCATTTGATCGTAAACTTTTCTTAAAGCTGGGGCCATTTTATTTGTTAATGTCCCGGCAACAATCATAACATCAGATTGTCTTGGCGATCCTCTTGGTGCCGCTCCAAATCTCTCTAAATCATACCTGGGCATTGAAGTTTGCATCATTTCAACAGCGCAGCAAGCTAAACCAAAAGTCATCCAGTGTAGTGAGCCTGTTCTTGCCCAATTAATTAAATTTTCAGTAGAGGTAGTAATAAATCCTTTTTTACTAAAATCTTCAGCTAATTTTTTAAATTCATCTGGGATTTTTTTCTGTCTCTCTGATTGATCATCTAATTTTATTCCCATTCTAAAGCTCCTTTTTTCCACTCATAAATAAATCCAATAGTTAAAACTCCTAGAAAAATCATCATAGACCAAAATCCGAAAGCACCTAAATTTCCGAGGGATATCGCCCAGGGAAAAAGGAATGCTATTTCTAAATCGAAAATAATAAATAATATAGCTACCAAATAAAATTTAACATCAAATTCCATTCTTGAGTCACCAAAGGCCTCGAAACCACATTCGTAGGCTGATAGTTTTTCTGGATCTGGATTGTTGGGTGCGGATAAATAATTTATTGCTATAAATCCAATGCTTAAGACTAAAGCAATAAATAAAAATAAAATAATTGATAGGTATTCAAATAAAAAGTTATAAATCATGTTGTGTATCAATATCTACCCCAATACCTTAGTTTGGGGATTGTTATATTAATTCTCTCAAATATTTATATCATCTCAAACGTAGGTGTACAGGATGCAGATGCGCGCATTATCATTGATTTAAATGAAAATGGTTATCAAGTAGTGGCGGGAGTGACGGGACTCGAACCCGCGACCTCCTGCGTGACAGGCAGGCGCTCTAACCAACTGAGCTACACCCCCACGTTTTAAGGCATTTAATTGGTGGGCGGTAAAGGACTCGAACCTATGACCCTCTCGGTGTAAACGAGATGCTCTACCAACTGAGCTAACCGCCCCAATTAAACAGAACCGACATATACAACAAAAATTTTACAATGTAAAAAGCTAAAAAAATAATAATTTAAGTTTATGAAATTTATCTGTATTATCTAATTATATGATTATTCAATGTAAATCATGTCAAAAGAAGTTTGTAGTACCTGATAATGCCGTAACAGCAAAAGGTAGGCTTGTTCAGTGTAGCTCATGTGGTAATAAATGGACACAATATCCAATTAAACAAAAAACCCAAAAAATTGTTAATGTTAAAAATGCTCCAAAACCATCCAAAAAAAAAACAAAAAGAAAAAAAACATCTGGAATAGATGTTTATTCAGAGGAATATCTTCAAAAAAAGCATGGTATAAAAATCATTGATCCTTCAAGCTCAGATATAAAAACAAAAAAAAATAGTCAAAGTAAAACTAAAAAAACTGATAATGCAGGTTATGGATTTTTCAATTATTTAATTACATTTTCAGTTTTATCTATTTTTTTTGTAGGTATCTTAAGTTTCGAGAAGAGCAGGTTATCGAGAAAGTTTCCATTTCTTGAACCCTACATCGAAAATTTTTTTGAAACATTAAGTAATTTTAAAATAATTTTTATCGACTTTATTACTAGTTACTAAGCATATGGAAGAAAAATTTAGTAATAGAGAAATTCTTGAAGCTGTAAATTTTTTCTTAAACAAAAATTCTNAAGTAATAAATAAAAGTAAAAAAGAGAAGTATAGTGAACTTCCTAAAGATACTGAAAAAATTATCTTAGAAGCTGAAAAATTTTTAAAAAAATAATTAATCTTCTAAATCTTTAATATTAATAAACTTATTTGATAAATTTATATTACTTAATTTAATTTCTTTAAAAAAGTTCCAGGCTAATACTATAACGGTATTGTTTTTATCTTTGATCTTTGATTTATTTTTTATTGGAATTTTTACACCCGGAATAAATTTTCCGTGTTTTAATTTATTGTCCTCAACTATAAAATCTATTTCATTTGATATTCCAAAGAAGTTTAGTGCTGTAGTTGCTTTAGCAGGAGAACCGTAACCTATTATTTTGTTATTTTCCTTTTTTAATTTTTTTATGTTTTTAACTACATTCTTCCGAATTTCATAAACTTTTTTTCCAAAATTTTGATAAGTTTCAAATTTTTTAATACCGAATTTTTCTTCTTCTTTTGTTAAATTTTTTACACTATTTTCAATTTTAATTTTATTTTTTTTACTAATATAAATTCTAAGTGAGCCACCATGAGTATCGATTTTTTCCGCTCTGAATATTTTTGCATTAAATTGATTAAAGAAGTTAATTAAGGATGTTAATGACCAATAGTTATAATGTTCGTGATAAATGTTATCAAATGTTAAATCTTTTAAAGTATTTAGTAAGTACTGGATTTCGATAATAATAACTCCGTTTTTAGATANTAATTTAAACATACATTCTGCCATCTCTTTCAATTTGTCAGANTGAGCAAATACATTGGATGCCAATATTAAATCAGCATTCTTTTTAATTTTCCCTAAATTTTTTTTATCAAGAAAAGTATTTATTGTCTTAATTTTATTTTTATTAGCAATTTTTGCTAAGTTTTTTGCAGGTTCTATTCCAACAATCTTTTTATAACCTAAATCCTTGAAAGGTTTTAATGCAACACCATCATTACTACCAANATCGATAATGTATGAATGTTTTCTACTTAATTTAAAATCCCTAATATATTTTTTTGCTGCTTTAATAAAATGATCTTGAAAAGACTTAGAGGTTGAAGACGTATAAAGATAGTTTGAAAACATTTTTTTTGGGTCTACTGCTACTGATAATTGGCAGTTATGACACTTCGAGCAATAATTTACTTCCAGAGGATATAGTTCACATTTTTCATCTTTTTTATTTAATAAATTATTTGCTAATGGTTGATAACCTAAAGATACAACCCTTCTTAAATTTTTACTNCCACAAGNCCTGCAATCNAACTTGTAACAANCAAGAAGTAAATCTCTNTCTTTCTCATCAACAANTGANATGTNTTATTGTNTGNGTNANNCCATAATTTTNNTGNTCTCTCTCNCCTCTTACTAAATTTAAAAAAGTTGTATCTTTAGTAAAAACCATTGTATGGGCAACATTAGGTTTAATGATAGATAACTGACCCTCATTAACAACTTGTGTTATTTTTGGAGNNTTAGGATTNAGNATATCTTGAAAAANTTCTATNATTTGNCCTTTTGTNAANAAACATTTTTGNTCNTGTTGNGGNTGANANTGNTTTGCTCTTATTGTNCCTTTTTTTGANTNAATNANNCCTATCATATTTATAGGTTCTGTAAGTTCATGGTTGCTAATAGTTCCTCTCTGGTCTACATACTCATCGCTTCCATTTCTGACATGTTCAAGATCTTTGATTAATTTCTGTTTAGACCATTTACTAATCATTTCATTTATACTTTCATCAAGTCCATAAAGAAATTTAAAACCTTTTTCTCTAATTTTTTTATTTGATAAAGAAAAACCCTCATTCGGTATAAGGTCATTAGTTTCTCTTAAATTAATTTTAGGATTATATTTTTTACAAATTTCCGCAACTTGTTTAACAGTTACAGTATCTTTGGTAAGATTAAATATGTCGGAGGAAATATCNTTCCTCTCTTCCATATATTTAAAACATCGAGCCACATCTATAAGAGGAACTAAGCTTTTAACTTGTCTACCTCCAGAAAATAATTTAAGAGTTCCATTTTGTGAGGCAATTTTTGAAAAAAGNTTTGGCATTATATCAATTCTTGCAGTATCTGTAGAGTAACCGTAAACCGAACCTAATCTTAAAATAATATAATTTTTACCAGACTCTTTTAATTGTTTTTCATTATTTGCTTTAGAAATTGCATAAGCAAGCACAGGCTTTGTTCCTTCTTCTTCATTTATATTATTTTTTACTTTTTCTAAACCCTCATAAACAACATGAGTTGATGGAAATATTATTTTACATTTATCACTTATAACATCTAAAATATTCTGAGTTCCTTTTTCTCCAACTAAAATAATTTGATTATCAATTGAGTCGTTACTATCTTTTTTTACCTTTGGTACATCTGTAATCCCAGCTAGATGATGAACTATATCGGCATCNTTACAGTNCTTATTAATTAAACTCTTGTCTAATATGTCTCCATGAACAAAATCTATATTCCAATTCCTCAACTGATTTANTCTTTCTGAAATAAATCTATTGTCTATAACGGTAATCTTNTGACTCCAGCTTACACCTGAATAAATTTTACAAAGTTCTGTACCTATATATCCNAGGCCACCTGTTATAATANTTTTTTTCATTTGCTTTATTAATAAGCTTTATAGCTTTTGAGCTTTCTTTTATCAACTTATGTCTAATTATTAGTTTCTAATGCCTGCTTGATACTTCAGATTTTGTTTTTTCTTTATCTGATAGTTGCTCAACTTCTACCCAATCCACTCTTTTAAGAGGTTTGGTTAAAGCATGTTTTAAGACTTGATCAACATTTTTGACTGGTATTATTTCGATATTTTTCTTAATTACTTCTGGTATATCTACAAGATCCTTTTTGTTTTCATGGGGAATTAATACTTTTTTAAGACCGACTCTATGTGCAGCTAACAGTTTTTCCTTAAGTCCACCGATAGGAAGAACAATACCTCTTAAAGTAATTTCACCTGTCATTCCTACATCTTTATTGACTGGTATTTCTAAAATTGCNGAAATGATTGAAGTAACCATTGCTACNCCAGCTGATGGTCCATCTTTAGGGGTTGCTCCTTCAGGCACGTGAATATGAAAGTCTTTCTTTTCAAAAACCGGTGGTATTATTCCATAATCTAAACTTTTTGATCTTATGAATGCCTTGGCTGCTTTAACTGACTCCTGCATAACCTCGCCTAATTTTCCGGTAATTTGCATTTTTCCTTTACCCGGCATTATAACAGACTCAATTTTTAAAATCTCACCACCGACCTCAGTCCAAGCAAGACCTGTAACTACACCGATCCTGTTTTGCTCCTCAATCTCTCCGTAATTAAATTTTTCTACTCCTAAATAATCACTAACATCACTTTCTTTTATAGGATTATTAACTTTTTCATTTGCGTCAATTCTCTTAACAGTTTTTCTCGCAATTTTAGAAATTTCTCTCTCTAAATTTCTTACTCCTGCTTCTCTAGTATAATTTCTAATTATTTTTCTGTTGACGCCTTCACTTATGTTCCACTCATTAGATTTGAGACCATTATTTTTACTTTGTTTTGGAATTAAATACTTTTGAGAAATATTTACTTTCTCATCTTCTGTATAACCTGGAAGTCTGATAACTTCCATTCTATCTAATAAAGGAGGTAAAATATTTAAAGTGTTTGCAGTTGTAACAAACATAACATCTGAGAGATCATAATCTACTTCTAAATAATGATCGTTAAATTCTTTGTTTTGTTCNGGATCTAATGCTTCGAGTAAAGCTGAAGAGGGATCTCCTCGATAGTCATTACCCACTTTGTCAATTTCATCTAGTAAAAAAAGTGGATTTTTAGTTCCAGCCTTTTTCATCATCTGAATAATTTTTCCAGGTAAGGAGCCTATATATGTTCTTCTATGACCACGTATCTCCGCTTCATCTCTTACGCCGCCTAATGAAATCCTAATGAACTTTCTACCAGTTGCTTTCGCGATAGATTGNCCCAAAGAAGTTTTACCAACTCCTGGAGGACCAACTAAACATAAGATCGGACCTTTCATTTTTTGAATTCTTTTTTGTACAGCTAAAAATTCTATAATTCTCTCTTTTACTTTTTCTAAACCATAATGATCTTCATCTAAAATTTTTTGTGCATTTTTTAAATCTGTATTAATTTTACTTTTGTTGCTCCAAGGTAATTCTGTCATCCAGTCTAAATAATTTCTAACAACTGTAGCCTCAGCTGACATTGGGCTCATAGATTTAAGTTTTTTTAGTTCGGATAAACATTTCTCTTGTACTAATTTTGGCATTTTAGCTTTGGCAATAGCTTTTGATAAACTTGTAATTTCNTCTTTTCCCTCATCAATTTCACCGAGCTCTTTTTGAATAGCCTTGAGTTGTTCATTCAAATAGTATTCCCTTTGAGTTTTTTCCATTTGATTTTTTACTCTTCCTCTNATNTTNNTTTCAACTGANANNANNCTNGTNTCTTTNTCAATANNANNATNAATTTTTTCTAANCTTCTTCTTNAAGTCNNNNANTTCNAANANNTCTTGTTTNTCNAAAATTTGNANNTTTAAATTTGAAGNNATATTNTNTGCTATCTGAACTNGCGTNTTTNANNNTNNTTANANTGTCTATGGACTCACTAAAATCTTTTTTATTTATTCCAACTAACTTTTCAAATTTTTTTACAAGATTTTGAGAATAAATCTCTGAGTCTTTATTTTTGCTAGTTTCTTCAACAATCTCTACGTTACAATTAATAAAATTGGTTTCTTTATTATCAATCTCTAAAATTTTAACTCTTTTAATTCCTTCAATAAGAACTTTTACAGTTCCATCAGGCAATTTTAACAGTTGCAAGACTTTGCTTAAACAGCCAAATCCATAGAGATCTTTATTTTCTGGCTCATCAACTTCTGAATTTTTTTGAGCCACTAATACAATTGATTTGTCTGACTTCATTACCTCTTGAAGAGCTTTTATAGACTTTTCTCTTCCTACGAATAGAGGAACTACCATTGAAGGGAATATTACTATGTCTCTTAAAGGTAGCAGTGGTTTTGTTTGAATCTGACTCATAATACAATTTATATGGTAATTTATATAAGAATATCAAGAACCTTATATTGGTAATTATGCTACAGATGTTGATGATTTTTTACCATAGGTAATAATAGGGTCTGCATTATTTTTAATGGTAGATTTGTCAATAGTTACCTTTAAAACACCCTCTAACTCAGGTAGGTCAAACATTGTTTTAAGTAATACATTTTCTAAAATCGACCTTAAGCCTCTTGCGCCAGTCTTTTTGCTTATAGCTTTTTTTGCTATTTCACTTAGAGCTTCATCTTTAAACTCTAGCGCTACGTTTTCAAATTCAAACAATCTTTGATACTGTTTAATTAATGAGTTTTTCGGTTCTTTTAAAATTTTTATTAAAGATTTTTCATCTAAATCATTTAAGGTAGCTATTATTGGCATTCTTCCAATGAACTCTGGTATAAGTCCATATTTAATCAGATCCTCTGGTTCTAAATTCTTCATAACATCTGATAATGGTTGTTCTTTTAAATCTTTAACTGTTGCGCCAAAACCTATTGAAGTGCCTTTACCACGATTATTTATTATCTTATCTAGGCCGGCAAAAGCTCCACCACAAATAAATAAAATATTTGTTGTATCTACTTGAAGAAATTCTTGTTGAGGATGTTTTCTACCTCCCTGAGGTGGAACACTGGCTACAGTTCCTTCCATAATTTTTAAAAGTGCTTGTTGAACTCCTTCACCAGACACATCTCTAGTTATAGAAGGATTTTCTGATTTTCTACTTATTTTATCTACTTCATCTATATACACTATTCCTCTTTGAGCTTTTTCTACATTATAGTCAGCTGCTTGTAAAAGTTTAAGAATAATGTTCTCAACATCTTCTCCAACATATCCTGCCTCTGTAAGTGTTGTAGCATCGGCCATAGTAAATGGGACATCTAGAATTTTAGCTAGTGTCTGAGCTAAAAGTGTTTTTCCACAACCAGTTGGACCTACCAATAAAATATTAGATTTTGAAAGTTCAACATCTTTATTGTTTTTTGTTTCGTGATTTAATCTTTTGTAATGATTATGAACTGCAACAGATAAAACTTCCTTAGCATATTTTTGACCAATAATATAATCGTCTAAAAAACTACAAATTTCTTTTGGTGTTGGTACTCCGTCTTGATGTTTTATTAAAGTGCTTTTATTTTCTTCTTTGATGATGTCCATACATAACTCTACACATTCATCGCAAATGAACACGGTTGGACCTGCAATAAGTTTTCTTACTTCGTGCTGGCTTTTTCCGCAGAAGGAACAGTAAAGAATATTTTTATTATTTTTTTCAGTCATTTCGAATCACTATTAGCTAATATACAGTGTAAGGATATTTTCTAGCAAGTATAAGTTGTGTGGGCTTCTAGATATTGTGTATTATTTCCTCTTGTCTACCACAGAGTCTATTAATCCAAATTTTTTAGCTTCATCAGGAGTCATAAAGTTGTCCCTCTCTAGAGCGCTTGATATTTCATCGATAGATTTGCCAGTGTGCTTAGCATAAATTTTGTTTAGTCTATCTTTTAAGGACAGTATCTCCTTTGCATGAATTTGTATATCAGTAGCTTGGCCTTGATAACCAGCAGAAGGTTGATGAACCATTATTCTAGAGTTTGGTAAAGAAAATCTTTTTCCTTTTTCTCCAGCAGATAATAAAAAAGATCCCATTGAAGAAGCTTGACCAATACACAAAGTAGAAACGGGAGAGTTTATGTATTGCATTGTATCGTAAATACCTAATCCAGAGGTAACTAAACCACCGGGACTATTAATATAAAAATTAATTTGTTTCTTTGGATTCTCAGATTCCAAAAAAAGTAGTTGAGCAGTGACCAATGATGCAATGTTGTCGTTTACAGGACCAACCAAGAATACAATTCTTTCTTTTAATAATCTTGAATAGATATCATATGCTCTTTCTCCTTTGTTGGTTTGTTCAACCACCATCGGTATAAGGTTATTCATTTGTTCATCTATAGGACGACTCATAATTATGCTTTATACAACTATTGATTACTTTTTACT
Source organism: Candidatus Pelagibacter sp. TMED203 (assembly GCA_002171845.1). Lineage (GTDB taxonomy): Bacteria > Pseudomonadota > Alphaproteobacteria > Pelagibacterales > Pelagibacteraceae > Pelagilacustribacter. The sequence continues at coordinate 4,925 of NHJA01000015.1, read as the reverse complement.
AATTTTTTTTGATTTTGTTTTGATTTTTGAAGAAGATTTGACTTGGTCTGTCTGATTTTGTTCATCTTTAATTTTAGGATTATCTTTTGCCTTATTAAAATTTGATATCACCTTTTCAGCTTCAAGTGATGATAACGTTTTTACATCTAATTTCATTTTAGATTTAAATAGTTTAATAATTTTATCCTCATAAATAGCACCCTTTAGGCTTTGTGTAGCGCTAGGATTTTTTTTATAATAGTCCATTACAAGTTTTTCTTGACCTGGCATTGATCTTACTTGCTTTTGTATTTCTAAATTTATTTCGTCATCACTAACTTTAAGATTATTATTTTCGCCATACTCATTTAAAACTAATCCCAGTTTAATTCTAGAATTTGCTATTTTTTCGTTATTTTTTTTATGCTTTTCTACTTCTTCTTTCTTTAAATTTCTTGTGATCATTGCAAGTTCATTTTCAACTAAATTTTTAGGTAGATCAATTTTGTGAAGCTTCTCTATTTGATCAAGAATTTCTTTTTTAGTTATTGCATCCAAAGCTTGCTGGTATTGACTTTCCACTTGTTTCTCAATTAATTTTTTTAAATCTGGTAAATCTTTAGCGCCCATATGTTTAGCAAAATCGTCGTTAATTATAGTTTCTTTTGGTTTTTTAATATTAATTATTTTACACTCAAATTTAGTTTTTTTATTAGCTAATTCTTTTTTTGGATGGTTTGGTGGTAAAATTGCTTCCACATTTTTTGTTTCATTTTTTTTTAATCCAATAAGCTGTTCGTCAAAACCTTTTAGAAATAAATTTTTTCCTAGCTCTATTACTACACCCTTCCCTTCACTTCCCTCGAATTTATTTCCTTCTATAGTTGCCGTGTAATCGAAAGCTATCTGGTCACCTTTTACTGACTTTTCGTTTTCTTTTTTGTCTTCAAAGTGTTTGTGTTGTTTAGAAATTTCTCTAATTTTTTCATTTATTACTTTTTCGTCTAACTTAATTTTATAATCTATTGCTTTGTAAGAATTAAAAGGTTTAAGCTCAATTTTAGGTAAAGACTCTACCTCTAATGTGTAATTAAGATCTTTGCCCTCTCCAAAAGTTTTGAGATCTATTTTGGGTTGCCCTGCAACTTTTATTTTTTTTTCTTCAAGTGCCTTTGTTGAAGTCTCTCTTAGAATTTTATCAATAACCTCTCCGTATACTGCCTTTCCAAACTGACTTTTTATGACTGATGGAGGAACTTTACCTGGTCTAAAACCTTTAAGACTTACCTCGGACTGTAGTTCTGCAAGCCTTGCATCAAGTTTTTTTTGTATAGTTTTTTTATCTACAAAAATTGATAAATTTGTTTTTAAGCCTTTTTTAGAATTTATTTCTATTTTCATAATTATCTATGGTGGGCAAGAAGAGACTCGAACTCTTAAGCCTTGCGGCACTAGTTCCTAAGACTAGCGCGTATACCAATTCCGCCACTTGCCCGACTTTGTAATGAAATGTTTTATATATCAAATTGCTTTTTTACGAAACTATAAAGTCTTAAATAAAAGAAAATATAAAGTGCTAATAGAAAAAAAAACCAATATCTGCAAAATATACCGTCGTTCTTAAAATATATTGATGGAATTATTAGAACAATAAAGGTTAGATTTATCAATAATGAGTTGATGTAATTACAATCTTTAAATTTGCCAGTTTTGTCTAAAAATCTAAATGACAACATATGTAAATGATTTTGATCTGGTTTTAGAGGTGACTTTTTTTGGTACAATTTTCTAAAAAAAGAAAAAAATACTTCAAAAAATAAATAAAATAAAAGTATACAAAAAAAGAAAGAAGAGACTTCAGGGTTTAAGTTGTTTGTTTTTATTACGTTTAAAGCAATTAAAGAACCAAATAAATATGAACCGCTATCACCAAAAAAAATCTTCGATCTAGGAAAGTTAAATAATACAAAAGAGGCTAAAACTAATAATTGGCCAGTAATTATAATTGCTAATTGAGACTCTCCATAAATCACATTAATAAATAAAAGTATTAAATTAATAGTAATTAAATGTATTCCAAGAAGCCCATTAAAACCATCAATTAAATTGGATCCATTTACAATAAATAAAAAACATAAAACTGTAAAAATAACTTGAAATATTTTTTCTTTGAGAAGGACGTTTAAGAAATTTAGATGGGTATTCTCAATATTTATAGAAAATAAATTTGTACTTAATAGTAGAACTATAATCATAATAATTAACCTTGAAGAAGGGTTAATTTTAACTTTTATGTCATCCAAAAAACCTAAACAGAAAAAAGCAATGGATAGGAACAAGTAGTCCATTGAACTTTGATTAAATAAAAAACTATAGATTATAAAAAAGATTGTTAGAGCAAAAATAGCGGCCAAACCACCTACTCTTGGTACGGCATTTTTATGAAAGGCTTGAGGTTTAATGAAATCTTTATCTAATAAAACGCCAGTAGTATTTTTGAAGACTTTCTCTACAGTTAAAAAAATAAAAAAGGAAATAAAAGTGAATATAGATAAAAAATTTAATTCTATAGAATCAACTGACATTTTTTTTTAAACCTTTATTATTAATCTTGACTATATAAATACCTGTAATAATTATAACTAAGGAAACAATAACTCTCCATGTGATAATTTCATCCATTAAAAAATATCCAAATAATACACCAAAAATTGGAATTAGATATGCTACTTGAGTCTGAAAAACCAATCCGTTTACAGTCAATATTCTAAATCTTAATAACCAAGCTAAACCCGTAGCTACTACTCCAAGATAAATTATTGAAATTGTAGACTCTAATGACGGACTAGCATTCCAAGGTTTCTCAAATATTAAAGATAGTGGAATTAAAAAAATTAGAGACCAAAGAGTGGTTGATGTAGTTACGTTTTCATTCCCCATTCTTTTCAATTTTAAAGTCAAAATACCACCTATTGAATAAAAAGTTGAACCAAGAATTGTAATCAAAGCATATAAAATATTATTTTCATTAATAACAACTTTGTCAAAAAATAAGAAAATTATTCCTGAAAAACCTAAAATAATTCCTAAAGATTTGAAAAAAGTTATTTTTTCATCTTTGAGAAAAACGTGAGCTAATATCGATCCACTTAATGGAGTGGTGCTCATTAAAACTGCAGCTAAATAACTGTCGATTTTACTTGTCCCTACTGCAATTAAAATGAAGGGAATGACTATATTGCAAAGTCCTATTAATGCATACGGTTTCCAATTCTTTGAAAAACCTAAAATTTTAATTTTTTTATAAAAACACAAACAGACTAAAGGCAAACAAGCGAAAAAAACTCTTACCAGGGCTAGTGTAAAAGGTTCGTAAGTATAAGTGGCTATCTTTATGTTAAAAAAAGATGAGCCCCAAATTAAACCAAGAAGTAATAGCAGAAAAAGATCAATGGGTTTTGCTTCTCTCATTTCAAGCCTGGATTGTATTATGTAAAAAATGCATAGCTGTTATCTTCTATTAATACGTTATTGCAATAATATAATTTGCTATGTTTAATAGTAATTTGGAATATTTTACAAAGGAATAATTTCATGTCGGCTAAAAATATAATTAAATTAATAAAAGATAAAGAAATTGAATTTGTTGATCTTAGATTTACTGATCCAAAAGGTAAGCTTCAACATTTAACTATGGACTCTACTGTAGTTGACGAAGATATGCTTGATAAAGGAGTGTTTTTTGATGGATCTTCTATTGCAGGCTGGAAAGCTATTAACGAGTCAGACATGATTTTAAAACCAGATTTAGACAGGCCAATTATTGATCCTTTTAATTCTCATGCAACACTAAATATATTTTGTGATATTTTAGATGCAGTTAAAAAAAATCCATATGAAAGAGATCCAAGAGGTACTGCAAAAAAAGCAGAGGAATATTTAAAAAAATCAGGCATAGGCGACAAAGCTTATTTTGGTCCTGAACCTGAATTTTTTGTATTTGATGATGTTAGATACAAAAATGACATGAATGAAACAAGTTTCACGATTGATAGTTCTGAAGGTCCATACAATACAGGAAAAAAGTATGAAAATGGAAATATGGGTCACAGACCAGGAATTAAAGGAGGTTACTTTCCAGTGCCTCCAGTTGATAGCGCTCAAGATATGCGGGGAGAATATTTAAAAGCCTTAAAAGATATGGGGGTTAAAGTTGAAAAACATCACCACGAAGTTGCTCCAAGTCAACATGAATTAGGAATGTATTTTGGAACATTAACTAATATGGCAGATAATGTTCAACTTTATAAGTATGCTGTTCAAATGGTAACCCACTCTTTTGGGAAGACAGCTACATTTATGCCTAAACCAGTAAAAGGCGACAATGGTTCAGGTATGCATTGTCATCAATCAGTTTGGAAAGGCAGTACACCAGTATTCATGGGAAAAGAGTACGCAGGTTTATCACAGACTGCACTTTATTATATTGGAGGAATTTTAAAACATGCTAAAGCAATTAACGCCTTTTCAAATGCAACAACTAATAGTTATAAAAGATTAATACCCGGGTTTGAAGCTCCCGTGCTTCTTGCGTACTCTGCTAGAAATAGATCAGCCTCTTGTAGAATACCGATAATAATGAATCCAAAAGCTGCGAGAATGGAGATAAGATTTCCTGATGCTGCCGGAAACCCTTACTTAACTTTTGCATCAATGTTAATGGCCGGGATTGATGGAATTAAGAATAAGATTGATCCAGGTAAATCTCTAGACAAAGACCTGTATACATTGTCTGAAAGTGAAGTTAAAAAAATACCAACAGTTTGTGGTTCATTAAGAGAAGCAATGGAGTCTTTAGATAAAGATCGTAAATTCTTAACTCAGGGAGGAGTATTTACTGACGACCAAATTGATGCATATATTGCTTTAAAATTTGAAGAGATTTA
>NHJA01000014.1:0-22604 GCA_002171845.1 Candidatus Pelagibacter sp. TMED203 | reverse complement strand
AATCTACCCTATAATATTTCTACTCAAATTTTACTTAAACTGATCAAAATTAGTGTATGGCCACCTGAATATTTTAAACTGATTTTGATGTTCCAAAAAGAGGTGGCTGAAAGAATTTTAGCTAAATATAATACTGCTAACTACGGTAGATTAAGTATTGTTTCTAATTGGAGATTAAAAATTATAGATCATTTTGATGTATCTAAAAATTGTTTTCATCCGAAGCCAAAAGTAAATTCATCTGTAGTTATATTTGAACCAAAAGTGAATAATTCTTATATAATTAAAGATATAATAAATTTAGAAAAAGTTACCCAAATTTTTTTTTCAAATAGAAGAAAAATGATAAATAAAAGTTTTAAAAAATTATTTGGTAACAATCAAAACATAAACAAAATAATTAAGGTAGATTTAACCAATAGACCTAGCAATTTAAAACCTGAGGATTTTTATAGAATGACAGAATATTATGAAAGCGGTCTTAATACTTAATCCTATTCCTTTTTTGAGATTACAATTTTTTCTACTTCTCTAAAACAATTTTCAAGATTGTCATTAATAACGACAAAATCATAATCTGTTTTATGAGCGGAATCACGTTCGTAAGCATCTAGTCTTTCAGCAACTACATGTGGTTTGTCTTGATTCCGTTGAATTAACCTTTTCTTTAATTCTTCTTTACTTGGTGGGAGTATAAATATTTTTAGTAAATTTAGTTCCTTGAATTTTGAAAGTTGCTTAGTACCTTGCCAATCAATATCAAATAAAATGTCATTTTTTTTTTTGACTAAGTCTAAAACTGACTTTTTAGAAGTTCCGTAATAGTTACCAAAAATTTCTGCATATTCATAAAATTCATTTTTTTTAATTAATTTTTTAAATTCATCATGAGATATAAAAAAATAATCTATACCATCAACCTCATTTGGTCTTGGAGTTCTTGTGGTGTGTGAAACTGAAATTTTAAAATTTTGATATTTTTGTTGTAGTTTTTTGCTTATAGTTGTTTTTCCGGCACCCGAAGGAGATGAAAGTATCACCATAATACTATCCCCTTTTTTTTTCATTATCTCTCAACTTAAAATTTACTGCGCAGATTTACTCTCAATAAATTTTATTGCATCACCTACTGTTAAAATTTTTTCAGCTTCACTATCCGATATCTCTGATCCAAATTCTTCCTCGAAAGCCATAACAAGTTCTACCGTATCTAAACTGTCAGCACCAAGATCATCGATAAAGCTAGCTTCATCTGTTACCTTTTCCTCTTCCACTCCTAAGTGGTCTGCAACTATTTTTTTAACTTTTTCACCTATTTCTTTTGACATTAATTCCCTCTTTTGATTTTTGACTTGTTTTCTTATTAAATTATTCATTAAGATTGTCAAGCCATATACATGCCTCCATTAACATGTAAAGTTTCCCCAGTTATATATGATGACTCTTCAGATGATAAAAAAGCTACACAATTAGAGACATCTTCACCTGTTCCCAGTCTTGCCATGGGTATTCTTGATGTTAAAAATAGTTTTACCTTTTCATTTAAATTAGCTGTCATTGAGGTTTCAATAAATCCAGGCGATACACAATTAATAGTAATATTTTTCTTGGCATATTCTATGGCTAAACTTTTTGACATTCCAACAATGCCGGCTTTTGATGCAGAGTAATTTGCTTGTCCTAAATTTCCAGAGTGGCCGACTATAGAAGTTATATTTACAATTCTACCAAACTTTGTTTTAAGCATTTTTTTAATTGAATATTTTGTTAGTAGAAAAGTTGAATTTAAATTGACATCAATTACTCTCTTCCATTCATCATCCTTCATCCTTAGAGATAGATTGTCTACATTTATTCCAGCGTTATTAACTAGAACATCTAAACCACCTAATTCAAGAGATGCGCTTTCAATGAAATCTTCAATTTTATCATGGTTGGATATATCAAACTTTTTAACTTTAACTTTTGAAAATTTATTTTTAATTTCATCCAATTTGTCAGTTTTTGTTCCTGTAGCTAAAATTGTTCCTTGAAGATCGTTAAACTTTTTTACAAGCGCATTACCAATACCGCCTGTTGCTCCAGTGATTAAAATTTTTTTATCTTTAAAATTCATTTAGAAATATTCTTTATATCTTCAATAGAATTTATACTCAATGACAATCTATTTTTTGTAATTCTTTTTACCAAACCTGATAATACTTTTCCAGGACCAATTTCAATAAATTCATTAATTCCATTATTTTCCATATGTAAAATAGTTTCCCTCCATCTAACCTTAGAATAAATCTGCTCAACCAATAGTTTTTTAATATTTTCTGGTTTGGTTTCTGGTGATGCTGTTACATTTGTAATTATTTCTTTTATTGGCTGGCTAAATTTTATAGAAAAAATTTTATCTTTCATTTCTTCTGCTGCATTTTTCATTAAAGAACAATGAAATGGTGCACTTACAGGTAAAACTATAGATTTTTTTTTATCTTTTTTAAGAATATTTTGAAGATTCTCTATTGATATTTTGTCTCCACTTACAATTATTTGACCATCAGCATTATCATTGGCCACTTCACAAATATTTTCTATTTTAGTTTTTGAAATATAATCTATAATTTCATCTATTCTTAAACCTAAAATTGCTAACATTAAACCTTTTCCAACTGGCACAGCTTTCTGCATTGCTTTTCCTCTTTCGTGTAGTAAAAATAAAGCGTCGGTAAATTTTAAAGACTCTGCACATAATAATGCGCTATATTCACCTAAAGAATGTCCTGCAAAATATTTTATATTTTTAATATCAAAATCAAATTCTTCAATTAAGATTTTATAAATTGCATAACTCACAGTTAAAATTGCAGGTTGAGTATTTTCAGTAAGTTTAAGTGAAGTATCTGGACCCTTTAAAATTAAGTCTGAAATTTTAAATTTTAGTTTTTCATCTGCCTCTTTGAAAATATCCTTGGCTTTATCAAAATTATTATAAAATTCTGACCCCATGCCTACAATTTGTGATCCTTGTCCAGGAAATAATATAGCTTTCATTTATTAACAGATTTTCAATTGCATAATTACTATTGAAAAGGTTTATTTATAATAGTATAAGACCGGTCTTTAAGTAAACAAAGAAATAATGTAAGCAAAATGAACTTTTACGAACACACTTTAGTAGCTAAACAGGATTTATCAACCGCTGAACTAGACAATGTTCACAATAAATATAATGATATTATTAATAAATCTGCCGGTGAAGTTATCAAAGTTGAAAAATGGGGTCTTTTAAATTTTGCCAAAAAGATCAAAAGTTATAATAAAGGTTTTTACATACACTATAAGTTTAAAGGAAATAGTAAAACTTTAGATGAGATTAAAAAAAACATATCTATTGATAATTCAATTCTAAGGTATTTGACAATAAAGTATAAAAAATTAGACTTAGATAAAGAATATTTTAATAAAGAAGATAAAATTGATGAAAAGAAAAGGTAAAAAATTTAACAAAAGATCTCAAAATCCTCTTAATAAGCTAAGCTTATTTCAAAAAAGTGACTCTAGATTTAGTAAAAAATGTCCCTTATCAATTAAAGATGCGCCCATTGTAGATTATAAAAATATCAAGTTATTGAAGAGATATATCTCTGATACAGATAAATTGTTACCTTCAAGAATAACATCGGTATCTCAGGGGAAACAAAAAAAGTTGGCTAACGAGATAAAAAAAGCTAAAATTTTAGGATTGTTGTAGTAATGCAAGTTATATTAATGGAAAATATTATTAAGCTAGGAAAAATCGGTGACACCGTAGAAGTTAAAAATGGATATGGAAGAAATTATTTATTAAAAACAGGAAAGGCATTAAGAGCAAGTAAAGAAAATATTGAACTCGTTAATAAAAAGAAAGATGAATTGAATAAAAAAAACAATGAAAGTAAAAAGAAATTTAAGGAAATTGCAGTAAGTATCAACAATAAAAAACTTAATTTTAATAAAGAGGCTAAGGAAAATGGTGAACTGTTTGCTTCTGTTAAGCCTAAAGAGATTTCTTCTGCTTTTTTACAACAATTAAAATCAAATATAAGTCCATCACAAATAGAAATAACACAAGAAATAAATAAATTAGGTACTTACAAAATAAAAATTAATCTTCACTCTGAAGTTTCAACTAACGTTTTAGTTATAGTAAAAAAAACTGACGCAGCTTAAATAGAAAATAGATTTTTCCACAGGTTGAAAAAAAGGTGTGTAACTTTAAGGTTTTCATTTAGTTATCTTTAATTAATATTCTCACTTATGGAGAAAATAAAGGTTGATATTAGAGGTGTTGAAGAAAAAAAATTACCATCTAATATAGAAGCAGAACAAGCTTTGATTGGCTCTGTTCTTGTAAATAATGATATAATAGATGAAATATCTAGTATTGTATCTTCCAATAAATTTTTTGACCCTGCGCATAGAAAAATATTTGAGGTTATTGAAAATCTAAATAATAAGGGAATGATAGCCAATCCTATAACTCTTAAAAATTATTTTGAAAACAATAGTGGTTTGGAAGAAGTTGGTGGAATAGATTATCTTGTAAAATTAACTAGATTTTCGTCATCAGTGAAACAGTCAATTGACTACGCAAAAATTATTCACGAAATGTACGTTAAGAGAGAACTTATTAGCATTTCAGAAAATATTGATGAAGAATCAAGAAATAAAGAGCTAGAAAAAACTGGTGAAGGTATAATTGAAGATGCAGAAAAATCTCTTTTTGACCTAGCTGAAAGAGGAAATTTTTCACAATCATTTTTAAAATTTAATCAAGCTGTTGATCAAACTATTGAGATGGCAACAAAAGCTATGCAAAGCGACAGAGGTATTGTTGGTGTCCCTACAGGATTAACAGATCTCGATGAAAAGTTAGGTGGATTACATACTTCCGACTTAGTTATTATAGCTGGTAGACCCTCAATGGGTAAGACGGCGCTGGCTACTAATATCGCATATTATGCTGCTAAAAAATTAAAGGACGATAACGAAAAATCTTCTGTTGCTTTTTTTTCATTAGAAATGTCTTCTGAACAATTATCTACAAGAATTTTATCAGAACAAGCTAGAATTAAATCTAATGATATACGAAGAGGTATGGCTACTAAAGAAGAGTTAGATAGATATATAGAAACTTCAAGAAATATTTATGATTTGCCACTTTATATAGATGAAACACCAGCTATAGCTATCTCAACATTAAGTAATAGAGCAAGAAGAATTAAAAGATTATTTGGATTAAACCTAATTGTGGTTGATTATATTCAACTAATGCGAACAAATTCAAAAAGGTATGAAGGAAGAGTTCAGGAAATATCAGAAATAACACAAGGTTTAAAAGCATTAGCTAAAGAATTAAAAGTTCCAGTTTTAGCACTATCACAATTATCAAGGGCAGTTGAGCTAAGAGATAGTAAGGTTCCTCAATTATCAGATTTAAGAGAGTCTGGTTCAATAGAGCAAGATGCCGATGTAGTTATGTTTGTTTATAGAGAAGAGTACTATTTAGAAAAACAGCAACCAAAAATGNNTTCTATNGAANACGCTGAATGGCAATCTAAAATGAATGANATTNTTGGTNNNGCAGAAATCCACATCGGAAAACAACGTCATGGTCCTACTGGAAAAATNCANGTAGAATTNGAAGGTATGTNTACTAAGTTTAAAGANTNAACAAAAAAATAGTAAAAAAATTTTTCTTTTGTTNTTAGTANTATAATATATACCTNAAACAATNNCATGCTTANTAGTATTTATAAAAAAGTNATAATCGATAGTCCCAANATAAGCCTTGTTTTTATTTCNATTTTANTANCNTTTTTTTTGTNCTTTGCNAAAAATTTCAATTTAGATGCTTCATCTGATGCACTATTGCTAGAGGGCGATAAAGATCTAAAGTATTTAAGAGAGATAAATGAAAGGTATGGTTCTAAAGATTTTTTAGTATTAACTTATTCACCTGTATCTAGTTTTACTGATGAAGAAACAATAATTAATTTACAGTTTTTTAAATCCAAACTTGAGAAATTATCATGGGTTGAAAGTATAATTACTATAATTGATGTTCCTCTATTAAAAAGTACTGACGAACCTTTAATGGAAAGACTCAAGAATTACAAAACACTATCCTACCCAGACATCGACAAAAAAAGAGGATTTGAAGAAATTTTAAATAGTCCTATTTATAAAGATTATGTAATAAGTCAAGACGGAAAGACTTCAGGAATAGTAGTCTATATCAAAGAAGATAAGAAGCTAAAAGAATATATAAAAATTAAAAATGATTACTTCAATAGAATGCTTGATAAAGAGTTGGGCGACAAGGAAAAAGGGAAATATAAAATTTTTTTGAAAGAATATGAANAGTATAAAAATGTTTACAACAAAAAAAATCACCAAAATATAAATGAAATAAGAGAGGTTATAAATAAATATGGAGAAAATGCAAAAATCCATCTAGGTGGCATTCCAATGATTGCTGACGACATGATGTCTTATATTAAAAATGATATAGTTGTTTTTGGTATAGGCGTCTTTTTATTTATAGTAGCTACACTTTGGTTTGTGTTTAGAAATATTAAATGGGTAATTATGCCACTTCTCGGCTGTTCTGTTTCTGTGGCCCTTATGATTGGCCTTCTTGGTTTAATTGGATGGAAAGTAACCGTCATATCCTCAAATTTTATCGCATTAATGCTTATACTTAATATGGCAATGAATATTCATTTGACCGTAAGATTTTTGCAATTAAGAAAAGAATTTAATGATCTTGGTAAAAATGAAGCAATATTAGAAACATGTAAAAAAATGTTTATGCCAATTCTTTATACTGTTTTAACAACTATTTGTGCTTTTTTATCTTTAATATTCAGTGGTATTAAACCAATTATAGATTTTGGTTGGATGATGACACTTGGTCTAACAGTATCAATATTAGTAACTTTTTCTTTACTCCCATCTCTTTTAAGTATTTTCGCTAGTGATAGTGACATAAGTATTAANGATACTGAAAAATCAAAATTGACTAATATTCTTGCCAACTTTTCAAAGAATAATACAAAAATTATTTTTAGTTCAGCCATTATTGTTGTTGTTTTAAGTGTGTTTGGAATATCAAAACTGCAAGTAGAGAACAGCTTCATCAATTATTTTGATAGTGAAACTGAGATTTATAAAGGAATGAAAAAAATTGATGACCAACTAGGAGGCACAACTCCTTTAGATGTTATTATTAAATTTCCTCCAAAAAATAATGATGAAACTGAAGAGGATGAGTTTTCTGAATGGGATGAGGACACGGATGAAAATAGCTCAACTTACTGGTTTACAAGGAATAAAATTGATAGGATTTTACAAGTTCATGATTACTTAGACTCCCTACCTGAAATTGGAAAGGTCTTATCTTTTGGATCAATAATAAGAGTTGCTGAAGATTTGAACAAAAAGAAGTTACAAAGTTTAGAAATTGCCGTTTTGTATAGCAAAATTCCANATGAGATTAAAAAAGAAATTATTAGTCCGTATATATCAGTTGAGAATAATGAAGCTAGAATAAGCGTAAGAGTAAGAGACTCTTTAAAAGATCTAAGAAGAAATGACTTAATCAATAAAATTGAAAGTGATTTGAATAATAAACTTAAATTAAAGAAAGAGGAATATAAAATAGCCGGAGTTTTAATTTTATTTAACAATCTTCTTCAAAGTTTATTTAAGTCACAAATTTTGACTTTGGGTGTAGTAATGCTGGGTATTTCTATGATGTTTTTTATTCTTTTCAGAAATTTTACTTTATCTATAATTGGCGTAACACCAAATTTTATTGCTGCTTTTTTTATACTAGGTATAATTGGAATGTTAGGTATACCTTTGGACATGATGACGATAACTATTGCTGCTATTACAATAGGTATTGCAGTCGATAATAGCATTCATTACATTTATAGATTTAAGGAAGAGTTTAATAAGATAAAAGATTATAAATTAACTGTTGATCGCTGTCATAGCACTGTAGGTATAGCAATATTAAATACATCCATTACAATAGTTTTTGGTTTTTCAATATTAATTTTATCAAACTTTATTCCAACTATATACTTTGGTATATTTACAGGAATAGCAATGCTACTAGCTTTAATATCTGTTTTAACTCTTTTACCAAAGCTCATATTAGTTTTTAAACCTTTTGGAAATGAATAGTATTTTTGATTTTATAAAAGAGAATATTGTTTTATTTGATATTATATTTTTAATATTCATTATTTATTTTTCAGTACAATGTTTTGCAAAAGGTTTCTTTTTAAGCTTTGTGTCTTTTTTAAAGTGGATTTTAGCTTTAATAATTACAATAATTTTAGTTCCAAAAGTTGAGCCCTTCATCTCTGACTATATAGAAAATCAATTTATATCTGGATTCGGGCTTGGAATAGCTATTTATGTCATCTCTTTATTTATTTTAATATTGATTGGCAAATCACTNGGAAGACTTTTTTCATACACAGGTCTTGGACCTGTTGATAAAACTTTTGGTCTATTCTTCGGAGTTTTTAAGGGTTATGTTTTTGCAGTTTGTGTTTTTACTATTACAAGCTGGTTTTATTCGTATGAGAAATGGGATATATCAATTAACGAAGCTCATTTTTTTAATTTAGTTGAAAGAGGAAGTAAAATGTTAATTGAAGAGTTTCCAAGTCAAGATGATCTTGAAAACACGAAAGAAACAATTGAAAAAATTTAAAATTGATAAATTGAGAGAAGAGTGTGGNGTTTTTGGAGTGTCAGATCATTTAGATGCGTCAACTTTAGTTGCTTTAGGATTGCATGCTTTACAACACCGAGGTCAAGAGGGTTGTGGAATAGTTTCTTTTGATGGTAAAACTTTTCACTCAGAAAAGAGACAGGGTTTAGTTGGTGACCACTTTACTAAAGATGATGCTATTAAGAGATTGCCGGGTAGTTTCGCTATTGGTCATAATAGGTATTCAACGACTGGTGAGACATCTTTAAGGAATNTTCAACCATTTTTTGCAGATCTTTTTGGTGGTGGATTAAGTATATCTCATAATGGAAACCTCACAAACGCAATATCCTTAAGAGAAAGTTTAGTAAAAGATGGTGCAATATTTAGAACTACTAGTGATACTGAAACAATAGTTCAACTTATAGCTAAATCCAAAAGAACTAAAATTATTGATAAAATTATTGAAGCATTATTTCAAATACAAGGGGCCTATTCTCTAATTTTATTAACTAACAAAAAATTAATTGGTNTAAGAGATCCATATGGAATTAGACCATTAGTAATTGGAAAATTAAAAGATTCTTATATTTTGGCCTCAGAAACTTGTGCTTTGGATCTAGTAGGTGCAAAATATATAAGAGANGTTGAAAATGGTGAAATAGTAGTTGTAGAAAAGAAAAAACTTACAAGTATAAAGCCCTTTCCAAAATATAAAGCCAGACCGTGTGTTTTTGAATATATTTACTTCGCGAGACCGGACAGTCTTATTAATAACAAATGTGCTTATGAGTATAGAAAAAATTTAGGTACGGAATTAGCAAAAGAATCCGATATTAAAGCAGATTTAGTAATTCCTGTTCCTGACTCTGGTGTTCCAGCTGCATTAGGTTTTGCGCAATTGACTAAAAAAAACTTTGAATTAGGCCTGATAAGAAATCACTATGTTGGTAGAACTTTTATTGAACCTACACAAAATATAAGAGGCTTTGGTGTAAAATTAAAACTAAGCCCAACCAAAACAACTATNAAAGACAAGTCTATAATCTTAGTTGATGANTCAATAGTTAGAGGAACTACATGTCACAAAATTGTAAAAATGCTTTATGATGCAGGCGCAAAAGAGGTGCATGTAAGAATAGCTTGTCCTGAAATAATTTATCCTGACTTTTATGGTATAGATATGCCTACTAAGAAAGAATTATTAGCTTGCAATAGGTCGAACCAAGAAATGTGTGAATATATAAATGCTAAATCGCTTAAATTTTTAAGTATAGATGGTTTGTATAGGGCGCTAGGACATAAAGAAAGAAATAAAAATTACCCCCAGTTTAGTGATCATTATTTTACAGGTGAATACCCAATTGAACCCTCTGACACTCTTGATAAAGGCAAAGTAACACAATTATCTTTGTTAAGTAGCAAGTCTAATACTTAAATATTATTCAAATTTAAAAAGTTGAGATTTTTTATTAAACAAATACATGTTTCCTTCTGAAAAAATGGGTTGACTTCCTAATTTTTTTTTTAAAATTTTATCTAGAGAAATTAAATTTCCATTTTGTGTGTTAAAAGTTAATAAAAAACCTGCATCAGAAAATAAAAATAACTTACCATCTACAATAAGAATTCTTTTAATAAAATCTAAATTTTTATAGTTCGATTTACTTACTTTCTCATTAGAACGTTTTACTATATTAGTTGACCATACAACTTCGCCAGAAATATTATTTATACAAATAAGTAATTTATTATCTGAAATAATGAACATATGTTTATCTGTTAAAATTGGTTTAACTTTACTCGGTATATTTTTTGTCCAGATTATTGATCCGCTTATTGCATCAACGTTAGTTATGGTCTTACCAGTTGAAAAAACGAGGCTATTAGACTTTAAAGATAAAGGAGTCCCAATAAAAAGATCGTTTTTATTTTCTGAAGAAAATGTTTTAAAAGCCTTAAACCAATTAATACCACGTGTTTTATAATTAACTGAATATAATTCTCCATAATTGTTTAAAAAGAAAATATTGTCATTAATCTTGTCTACTAAAATGTTATTTATGAAAGAAGACTTTAATAGCTGAGGAGTAGTTTGAAACTGCCATATTTTTTCTCCATTAAATAAATTAATTGATAATAATTCATTCTCTTGGTTTGATGAAAAAAGTAAATTATCTTTAATTTTTATATTAGATCTGAAAGGAATACCAAAATTTTTTGCCCAAACAATTTGTTGATTTTCCATATTAATTGCATACATATATCCTAAGTTGTCAGCAGCATAAATTATATTATCCTTAATTACTAAATATACTTCTTTTTTGAATTTTTTATGTTTTTTCTTATAAAAATTAAATTCAAAAACTTTTTTGTAAGTTTTTAAAGAAAATACAAAAATTACCCCTTTATTATTAGAAAAAATGATCTTTTGATTATGAATTAATGGTCGAATAAGACGATCCTTAGAATTATTTAATTTAGAAATGCTCAAGATTTTAGAAACCAGTATTTTATTATTTTTATAATTAATATTGGGTATGTTATTGCTTAAATTGAAAAATTCATCTGACCAATTAGAATTTTTGAAATCACTCTCTATATTTATTTTTATATTGTTATTATTTTTTTTTTCTTCATAAAAAACTTTATTTTCAACAAATATGTCAATTAACTCTTCACTTTTTATTTGTTNTTTTTTTTCAACAATGTCTTCAGCATTTTTCCAAATACCTGTTTTGTTATCAAAGGAACAATTTGTAAAAATTAATAAAGAGAATAGAAAAAAAATTAATCTTTTCATTTGATTTAATTTTATCTATTTTGTTTTAAGTAAATTAAAATATTCATTTGATTTCTGCTTTTCACCTTTATTATAGAAGTAATTTCCAAGAACTTTAATTGCTTGTGGCCTCCATACAGAGTCTGAATTAACAATTGGGTTTAAAGTTTTAAGCATATTCTGTTCATCATTGAGACTGCTAAAAAACAAACCTTTTTTAATTAAAATAAGATTTTTATTTTCATCGTCAATTTTTTTATTTGATATTACTTTATTAAATAAATCTAATATTTTTTTTGAGTCTTCTTCTAAATTATTTTCTATAATTAAATATAGTGATAGTGGAGAGTAAAATTTATTTTTATTTTGAATAATTTCTACTAAAATAGTTTTTGCTTCCTCAGTTTGTTTTTTATTAATNAAAATTTTAGCTTTATTAAATTGATCTGAAATAAAAATATTTTTTTTCTTTGNCTGCTCTTGGAAAAAAAATATACTTGCTAAAATTAAAATTAAAAGAACTAAGATGGAGAGAATTAATTTTAAGTTTTGCTTTATTTTAAGAATAACAGTATCAAATAAACTCTTTTCAATTTTTTCACTACTCATAATTAATAACTATTAATGTTTTTTGGAAATCTTTTACTTATTACCTCTCTTCTATATTTTTGAATACCTTTTTCAATTATTTTATTTAATTTCATATATTGTTTTACAAATTTTGGTTTAAAACCACTTAAACCTATCATATCATCTGTAACTAGAATTTGACCATCACAGCAGGATGAGGAGCCTATTCCAATCGTTGGAATCTTAAGAATTTTAGTTATACGCTGAGCAACTCTTTTTTTTATACATTCTAAAACTATAGAAAAAGCACCTGCTTCTTCAATTTTTTTTGCCTCAATAATTAATTTTTTTTCTTCAATCTCAGAACTTCCGGCTACTTTAAATTTTTTTTTGAATTGAGGTGTGTAACCTATATGACCCATTACTGGTATATTAGACTTAACTAATTCTTTAATAATTGAAAAATTTTTATTATTACTCTCAATTTTTACTGCATCACATTTAGTTTTTCTCATTGCTTTCTTTGCATTTTTTTTTGCTAAACGAATATTGTTATAAGAATTTAAAGGCATATCTATAACACAAAGTGATTTTTTTAATCCTGATTTGACGCTAACCGTATGTTTAATCATCATGTCCAGCGTAACTTTATGAGTATTTTTCATTCCGTATAAAACATTAGCTAAAGAGTCGCCTACTAAAACTATGTCACAGTACTTATCTAATATTTCGGAGAAATTTTTAGAATATGCAGTAAGACAAACTAATTTTGATTTGTTTTTCTTTTTAAGAATTCTTTGTATTTTTGATTTCATTATTCCAGTTCTATCGTACTTGGCGGNTTAGAAGTTATATCATAAACAACTCTATTTATACCTCTTACACTATTAATAATTTTATTAGATATTTCATCTAAAAAGTCTTTTGGCAGGTTAAAATAATCAGCGGTCATACCATCTTTTGAAGTTACCGCTCTTAAAAGACATGTAAATTCATAGGTTCTGGAGTCACCCATTACACCAACAGTTTTTATAGGAAGTAGCGCTGCATAAGCTTGCCAAATTTTTTTATATAAATTTTTTTTGATTAATTCATTTATAAATATATTGTCTGCCTCTTGAAGAATTTTTACTTTCTTAGGGCTTACTTTTCCTAAAATTCTAATTGCTAAACCTGGGCCTGGAAATGGGTGCTTATTAAGAATTGGATCTACTANGCCTAATGATTTTCCTAATTTTCTTACTTCATCTTTAAAAAGTTCCTTCAAAGGCTCGATTAAATTTAATCTCATGTTTTTTGGAAGACCTCCAACATTATGATGAGATTTAATTTTAGAAGTTTTACTTCCCGTAGCTGATCTGCTCTCAATAATGTCAGGATAAAGAGTTCCTTGAGCAAGAAACTTGACATTTTTAATTTTTTTAGCCTCTTTCTCAAAAATTTTAATGAATAAATTCCCAATAATTTTTCTTTTCTTTTCTGGGTCGTAAATATTTTTTAGTTTTTTAAAATATAGGTCAGAAGCTTTTATTAGCTTAATGTTTAATTTATATTTACTTTTTAAAATCTTATATGTGTATCGAAATTCATTTTTTCTCAAGAGTCCTGTATCGACCATAATACATTTAAGATTGTTTTTAATTGCTTTGTGAATAAGAATCGCCACCACACTACTATCTACACCGCCTGAAAGAGCACAAATAACTTTTTCCTTTTTAACTTTCTCTTTAATAGCTTTAATAATTCTCCCTTTTTCATAATTCATTTTCCACATTTTTTTTGCTTTACATATTGAAAAAATAAAGTTTTTAATTAAGACTTCACCATTATCAGTATGGGTTACCTCGGGATGAAATTGAATACCAAATAATTTTTTTTTTTTATTTTCAATTATGGTTAAAGCAGAATCTTTCGTTGAAGCTATTTTGTTAAAACCTTTAGGTATCTTATAAACAATATCCTGATGGCTCATCCATACTTTTGTTTTATTTTTTTTAAAAAAATTTTTCGTTAATAATGAATTTTTATTTTTTTTCAAAATAGCTCTTCCAAATTCTCTTTTTTTGTTCCCGGATTTAACTTTTCCCCCAAAACTTTTTGCTATTAATTGCAAACCGTAACAAATTCCTAAAATAGGAATATTTTTTGAGAAAATTTGCATTGGAATTTTTGGAAATAACTTTTTAGTCACTGTTGCCGGGCCACCAGATAAAATTAGCCCCTTTATTTTTTTAAATGATCTAATTTTCTTTAATTGGTTTAACGTTAAAACCTCAGAAAATACACCTATTTCTCTTACTCTTCTCGCAATTAATTTAGTTACCTGAGATCCAAAGTCTATAATAATAATTTTTTCTTTATTGATGTCATTCATTTACTGCTTCTGAGAAGATTTAAGTTTTTCTTGCAGTTCTTTTTTTGAGGAGCAAAGTTTAGTACAAACTATACCGAAGGTTTTGATTAATTCCTCTGTCTTTGTGAAATCAGACTTTTTAATACTTAAAATGGTAAGATTATATATTGCCTCTTCATTTTTAGGATTTAGCAAGATTACAGTGTTTAAATTATTTTCTTCTAAATCATTATTTTCCTCTTTATTAAAAATTTTAGCTAAATATAAATATGACTCCTCACTTTTAGGATTAAAAACAATATCTTTCTCAAATTCTATTCTTGCTTTTTTGTAATTTTCATTTTTAAAAAGCTGTTTACCTTCTTTTAAATGATTGGTATCTGCGTTTAAATTTGTACAAAAATTTATTATGACAAAAAATATAATTATTCTTTTAAGATTAATTTTCATAGCTTATAGTTAGATCCGTCATTTATCATTTCTACACTATGTACCATGCTTTCATAAAAACCAGCTTTTGTAATCTTTAAAAATTTGGCTTTACTTGGTATATTTTCTAAATTTTTAGCTCCAATATATCCCATTGATGATCTTAAACCTCCTTGCAATTGATAAATAATTTTTTCTACTGGACCTTTGTATAAAACTCTGCCCTCAATTCCCTCTGCCACAAACTTTGACTTGTCTCTATAGTTTTTTTGAAAATATCTATTTGATGATCCCGATGACATAGCGCCAATAGATCCCATTCCTCTGTATGACTTATAAAATTTATTTTTATACCTAAATTTTTTGCCTGGACTTTCTTCAGTGCCAGCAAATATAGAACCCATCATAATAGCATCAGCACCTGCAGCTAGAGCTTTAATTATATCCCCAGAAAATTTTATACCTCCATCTGATATAATCTTTATCTTTTTATCTTTAAGTTCTTTCTTCACATACATAATAGCACTTAATTGTGGAACACCTATTCCAGCGACTAGTCTTGTTGTACAAATAGAACCGGGGCCTATGCCGACTTTCAAGATATCTGCACCCTCTTCATAAAGTTGTCTTGCTGCTTCACCTGAGGCTATATTTCCTACACAAATAGATTTGTTTAAACTTATTCTTTTAATTTTTGAAAGTGTATTTAAAACTTTTTTGCTATGTCCGTGCGCTGTATCAATTACTAGCAAATCAACTCCATTATCAATTAAAGATCTAGCTCTTTCTAGATCGTCCTCGCTGGTACCAATCGCAGCTCCAACTTTTAGATTGAGCTTTTTAACTTTGTTTACTTCTTTGCTTTGGGTCTTTAAATCTAAATTTCTATGAATAATACCTAACCCTCCATTTCTAGACATAGCTATAGCCATCTTTGACTCTGTAACTGTATCCATTGCTGATGAAAGAAAAGGTACTTTCAATTTTATAGATTTAGTTAGACCAAAATTTAAATTTACTTCAGAAGGAAGGATAGATGAGTATCTAGGCACTAACAAAACATCATCAAAGGTAAGTGCTTCTTTTATTCGTCCCATATAAACTTATATACAATTTTAAAAAATTATAAAGTATTTAAATAGGCGCAATGTATATAAGTCTCTTTTGATTCGCCCCTACTAGACTCAGGTTTAAAAAAATTAACTTTTTTAAATTTTTTTTCTGCTTTTTTTTTAACTTTTAAAAAATCTTCTCCCATAAATAACTTGGATATTACTTTGCCTTCAGGTTTGATAATTTTTACTGAAAAATCAATAACTTCCTCACATAAGAGGTTGGTTCTTATACAATCAAGGCTTTTATTTCCCGTAGTATCCGCGGCCATATCAGAAATAACTACATCAACCTTTTCAGGGAGAATTTCTAATAATTTTCTTTGAATTTTAGTATCAAAAAAATCATTTTGGTAAAATTTTACTTTATCAATTTTTTCCATTGGTTTTTTATCAATAGCAATAATCTTCCCGTTTTTAATGATTTCAGATGCAACTTGAGACCAACCTCCGGGGCTTGAACCTATATCAATTAAAGAAGTTCTTTTTGATATAAATTTAAATTTTTTATTAAGCTCTATTAGTTTAAAGGCTGACCTAGAGCGATAACCTAGTACTTTTGATTTTTTAAAAAATTGATCTCTGTGTTGTTTTATTATCCAGCTTTTTGAACTTTGATTTTTTTTCATTACAAAATATCTTCATGTTCATCCTCAACAAAGTTTTTAGAAGAGCTATTTTTTTTATAGAAATACGCTCCTAACGGAATAAGAAGAAAATAAATTATACCTAGAATAGCAAGAGTTTCAAAAGTATAAAAAATTAAAGAAATAGCAGTAATTCCTATGCCTAAAAAAAGAAATATTGTTAGTTTTCTTTGTATAGCAATTTTCTTAAAAGAAAATGTTGGAATCTTACTTATTAATAAGATTGAAATAAGAACAGATAAATATGGAGTTAAGTTTTTTACTTCATATCCAATATTAAAACTTGATAACTCAAAAATTAACGGCATTAAAACTAAAATACCTCCTGCTGGGGATGGTATTCCCTCAAAATAATTTACCTTCCACTCTTCTTCTTTTTGAATTTTTGTTAAATTAAATCTTGCAAGTCTTAAAACACAACATACTGAAAATATTAATGTTATCGCCCATCCAATTTTACCATAATTTTTTAACTCCCAAAAAAATAAGATGAAGGCTGGAGCTATACCAAAACTTACAAAGTCTGTTAAAGAATCTAATTCTTTGCCAAATTCAGATGTTCCATCAATCAATCTTGCAATTCTTCCATCTAAACCATCTAGTAAAGCTGCAAAGAGCAAAAAGATGACTGATAGACCATAATTTCCATCCAAAGCAAACTTAATAGAACTTATTCCTAAACATACACCAATTAAAGTAAGAGCATTCGGCAATAAATGTCTTCTTTTTTTTGGCGAAACTATCTTAAAAGCTTTTTTTTCCATTTAAACTTCAGCTATTAAACTTTCTCCTGCTACTACATTCTGTCCTATTTTCACTAGGGGCTTCCTGTTATTAAAATAAATGTCAACTCTACTCCCAAATCTTATCATTCCTATTCTTTCACCTTGGCTTAATTCTTGATTTTTTTTAACTTCACATACTATTCTCCTAGCAATAAGTCCTGCTATTTGAACAATAATAATTTCATCTCCCTTATCTTTTGATTTAATCTTATAATAATTTCTCTCATTTTCCTCACTTGCTTTGTCTAAAGAAGCATTTAAAAATTTACCTGGTTTATAAAAAATATCTTCGATAGTTCCTGAAGTTGGAGTTCGATTAACATGACAGTCAAATACGTTCATAAAAATACTTACTTTGGTATAAGACTTATTTTCTAAATTAAGTTCTGGAGGTCCTGAGACTTCAGAAATGTATGTGATTAAACCATCAGCAGGACTCACTAAAAATCTATTATCATTTATTGAAACTCTGTCTGGGTCTCTAAAAAAATAATAAACCCAAATCGTTATAATAATAAGGAATAAACCTAGTCCTTTAGATATAAACAGAGCAAAAAAAGTGATAAGAATTGATATGGCTAAGAACTTATGACCTTCTTTATGTATTTTTGGAAAAATGTTATTAATCATATTTTTAAGTTTGATAATTTTTCATTAATATGTATAAAAAATTTACTTTATCAAATTATATTTTAATAAGATTTTATGAGCAAAATTAAGGTAAAAAACCCAATAGTTGAACTAGACGGTGATGAAATGACCAGAATTATTTGGTCTTTTATAAAAGATAAGCTTATTAAGCCTTATTTAGAAATAGACCTTAAATATCATGATTTGGGTATGGAAAGTAGAGACAGAACAAATGATCAAATCACGGTCGATGCAGCAAAAGCAATTCAAAAATACGGCGCAGGGGTAAAATGTGCAACAATAACCCCTGATGAAGCGCGTGTGAAAGAATTTAATTTAAAAAAGATGTGGAGATCTCCTAACGGTACTATAAGAAATATTGTAGGTGGTACAATTTTTAGAGAGCCTATAATATGTAAAAATGTGCCTCGTTTAGTACCTCATTGGACTGATAGCGTTATAGTCGGAAGACATGCTTTTGGAGATCAGTATAAAGCAACAGATTTTAAAGTTCCTGGTAAGGGCAAAGTCTCGGTTAAATGGGAGTCAGAAAACGGAAAAGAAAAAATAGAACACGAAGTTTTTAATTTTGATGGACCTGGTGTAGCGCTTTCTATGTATAATTTAGATAATTCGATTAAAGATTTTGCTAGTGCATGTTTGAATTATGGTTTGATGAGAAAATGGCCTGTTTATTTTTCTACTAAAAATACAATTTTAAAAGCTTACGACGGAAGGTTTAAAGATATTTTTGAAGAGGTTTTTCAGAAGAATTTTAAAAAGAAATTTGAAGAAGCGGGTATTACTTACGAACATAGATTAATAGATGATATGGTAGCTTGTGCTATGAAATGGAGTGGAAAATACATTTGGGCGTGTAAAAATTATGACGGAGATGTTCAGTCTGACACTGTTGCTCAAGGATATGGTTCTTTAGGATTAATGACAAGTGTGCTTAGAACACCAGATGGAAAAGTAGCAGAAGCAGAGGCTGCTCATGGAACAGTAACAAGACATTACAGACAACACCAAGCTGGAAAAGAAACTTCTACAAATCCAATAGCTTCTATCTTTGCATGGACAAGAGGTTTATCTCATAGGGGAAATCTTGATGGAAACAAAGAATTAATAAAATTTTCAGAGTCTCTTGAAAAAGTTTGCATAGAGACAGTTGAAAGTGGATCCATGACTAAAGACCTAGCAATATTAATAAGCAAAGGTCAAAAGTTTTTAACCACAAATCAATTTTTAGAAGCGATAGACTCTAATCTGAGGAAAAAACTTAATTAATTTCTTTTAATATTTTATTAAAAGCATCATCAATTTTATTTTGATCTTCTCCACCTGCTTGAGCAAAATCTTTTCTACCCCCTCCTCCTTTGCCTCCTAAAACCTCTGAAGCAATCTTGACTAATTTTACTGCATCAAATTTCGATGTTAAATCAGATGTGATACCAATGGCTACACCAACTTTACCCTCAAAGTTACAAAATGCTACAATGATACCTTTTTTAATATCTTTTTTTCCCTGGTCTATAACTTGTCTAAGGGCATAAGTTGGAAAATCTTTGATTTTTTGCAGTCTTATATTTATACCATTTTTTACTTTATCATTTATTGTGTTTAATTCTTTATCTAACAATATTAGTTTAACAGTTTCATCTTTTAATTTTTTGGTCAAAATCTTAATTTTTTCCTCATTTGTTAAATTGTTGCTAATATTTGGTTTTACTTTAATTTTTTTAAATTCTTTCATTAGACGATCTAATTCATCCAAAGATTTTTTTGTTGCCTGTGTCTCATTCAATTTTTTATTTTCTAAAAATTTTTCTAATTGTGAGGCTCTTAGAGCCTCTACTCTTCTTACTCCGGATGCGATTGAGGATTGACTAATCACTCTAAACTTTCCAACCTCTTTTGTATTTTTGACATGTGTTCCGCCACATAACTCTGTAGAAAAGAAACCATTATTTTCTTTTCCCATAAATACCACTCTGACTTCTTCCCCATACTTTTCTCCAAAAAGTGCTAAAGCTCCCATATTTACAGCCTCTTTAGGTGTCATTATTCTTGTTTGTACTTCTGTTGAGCCCTCAACAATCTCATTAACAATTTTATTAATTTTGGACATTTCCTCCTCAGCAATAGGTTTGTTATGACTAAAATCAAATCTTAATCTTTCTGGAGACACTAATGATCCTTTTTGAGTTACATGTTTGCCTAAAATTCTTCTTAAAGACTCATGTAGTAGATGGGTTGCTGAATGATTAGCTTTAGAACTGTTTCTTTTTTTAATATCTATTTCTAGATTGACGCTTTGCCCTAATTTTATTGACCCTTTTTCAATCTTTCCGGTATGTACAAAAAGATCTCCCATTTTTTTTTGAGTATCAGATATATTAATTTTACAACCAGAATTAAAAATAATACCTCTATCTCCAACTTGACCGCCTGACTCTCCATAAAAAGGAGTTTGATTAGTTATAATTTCAATGTCATCTCCAGTGGTAGCTTTATCGACGAATTTATTATCTTTAGAAATTTTTAATACTATTCCTTCTGCTTTATCAAATTCATAACCTAAAAACTCCGTTGGACTTAACTCTTCTCTAATTTTAAACCATTTTTCTTCAACTGATTTATCTCCAGAGCCTTTCCAATTAGCTCTAGCTAAAGTTTTACTTTTTTCCATTTCTTTTTCAAAAGCAGCATTGTCAACTGCAATATTCTTAGTTCTTAAAATATCTGCGGTTAGGTCTAAAGGAAAACCATAAGTATCATATAATTTAAAAGCAATTGATCCTGGTAATATTTTGTTTTTAACTTTATTTAAATTTTCATCTAAGATTTTCATTCCTCTCTCAAGCAAAGAAGAGAATTTCTCTTCTTCGTTTTTTAAAGTTTCAACTATTAAATCTTTTCCTGTTTCTAATTCAGGGTAACTTTTTTTCATTTCATCAAGCAAAACATCAAAAAGTTTATAAAAAACAGGCGACTTGCTTCCTAATGAATGAGCATGTCTCATTCCTCTTCTCATAATTCTTCTTAAAACATATCCTCGGCCTTCATTGGATGGTAAAATTCCTTCAGCGATCAAGAAACTACTGGCTCTCAAGTGATCAGATATCACTCTATGACTAGCGATTGTTTTGTCATTGATTGGTGTTTTGATAATTTCTGAGGAGGCAGATATAATTTTTTTAAAATGATCAATATTATAATTATCATGTGTACCTTGAAGAACTGCAGTCATTCTTTCAAGACCCATTCCAGTGTCTACTGAAGGTTTAGGTAAATTAATTCTTTTTTCTTTTGAAACCTGTTCATACTGCATGAATACAAGATTCCATATTTCTATAAATCTGTCACCGTCCTGATCAGCGCTCCCGGGGGGACCTCCTTTAAGTTTATCTCCATGATCGTAAAATATTTCTGAACACGGTCCACATGGGCCTGTATCTCCCATAGACCAAAAATTATCTGATGTTGAAATTTTTATTATTTTATTCTCATTCAAACCAGCAATTTTTTTCCACAATTTAAAAGATTCATCATCCTCATGAAAAACAGTAACTGACAATTTATCTTTTGGTAATTCAAAATCTTTTGTAAGCAATTTCCAAGCATGGTCTATAGCTTGTTCTTTAAAATAATCTCCAAATGAAAAATTTCCTAACATTTCAAAAAATGTATGATGACGAGGAGTATAACCAACATTTTCTAAGTCATTATGTTTTCCACCTGCTCTTACACATTTCTGAGATGTTGTTGCTTTTTTATAAGGTCTTTTTTCTAGCCCGGTAAAAACATTTTTGAATTGAACCATTCCTGAGTTAGTGAACATCAGGGTNGGATCATTGTTAGGAACTAAGTTACTCGAGTCTACAATCTCGTGGTTATTTTTTTTAAAATAACTTAGAAATTTTTTCCTTATATCAGTCAACAAAAATTGGCTCATATAATATTAAATACAGATATTTATGAAGTTGTCTATAAAGAGATTAGTTGGTTTTTTTCTGAGCGTTATCAACAACCACGCAGATTTCTGATTTAGTAAGAAACCTCTTTCCAGTTCCATTATCTAGGGAAAACATGCCTCCAATGCCTTTTACAGCATCTATAGTGAGATCTGTGTGTTTCCATTTTTCATATTGTTCTTCATTAATATAAAANGGAGTTCCATCTATNTCTCCTAATTTTACATCGCTATTTCCNACCATATANTCTTTTGCAGGAAAACACATTGGAGCACTACCATCNCAACAACCTCCAGANTGATGAAATAAAAGATCTTCACCATGAACTTCTTTNAGTTCNCTNAGTAATTTTTTNGCTGANAANGTGGCTGATACTTTCATTTTTATATTTCGGCCCATGATTTAGAATCATGGGCCATTATATATTATTGGTTAAAAGAAGCCCAATTTTTTCTCACTATAAGACACGTGTAAATTTTTAACTTGTCTGTAATGATTTAACATCATTTTGTGAGTTTCTCTTCCAATACCAGATTGCTTGTATCCGCCAAATGCAGC
>NHJA01000013.1:0-12886 GCA_002171845.1 Candidatus Pelagibacter sp. TMED203 | reverse complement strand
ATGTAAAAGTCAAGCTTTTTTTTAATTATTTTCTTCAAAGAGTTCTTCTTCACAATCATCACAAAGGAAAAAGCCGTCTATTTCAACACCACACTCTTCACATATTATTTCATCAATCATACTATAATATACAAACAAAAAATGACAATGTCAAGTAAAAACTTCAAAAAAACTTCTAAAAAGATATGATTTCTATACGACACTTTTTTTGATTTCTTTATATTTATTACTGAATAGAAAAAATTACAGGAGAATTCAAGTGGCATTTGCAGACCCAAATGAAATATTTTTTACACCTTTTGAACCTAAATTAAAAAATAGGTTTATTATGGAAATAGACGGAATACCAGCGTATCTCGTTAAAACAATGGCAAGGCCATCAATCGCCTTTGACACAGTTACTTTGGACCATATCAATGTAAAAAGATATGTAAAAGGTAAAGCACAATGGCAACCAATTGAAGTAAGTTTATATGACCCAATCGTTCCAAGTGGAGCACAAGCGGTCAATGAGTGGATTAGACTACACCACGAATCAGTAACAGGTGTTGACGGATACTCATCAGAATATAAAAAAGATATCACTTTCAATCTATTAAGTCCTAATGGAGAAAAGATTGAACAATGGATAATTAAAGGTGCTTTCTTAACAGCAGCAAATTTCCAAGATTTAGATTTCGCATCTAATGATGTGGTTGATATTGGTTTAACAATACAATACGATTACGCAATACTTGAATTCTAAGGAGAATAGTTATGTGGGCAATATTTAAAGATGATAACGATTACAATGAAAAATCAATTATAGGTTTCGCATCATTTGCAGTAATGACATTATTTGCAGTTGTTGATTTAGGAACAGGTATAGCTGGAAAAGATTTAGTTATAAATGATATGGTTTATAATTCATTTGTATTCGTAACTCTTGGCTCTTTCGGTATCGCAGGTGCTGAAAAAGTTATGGGTAAAAAATAATAAGTTATTAATTCTTAATTAATCAAGGAGTAAAACAAAATGGCTGAAAATCAGTATGGATTTCCTACTGAAGTTCTATCTTTACCATCACAGGGATTGTTATATCCCAAAGATAGTCCTTTGCGTAGTGGAACAATAGATGTCAAATATATGACAGCAAAAGAAGAAGATATATTAACTTCAACAAATCTAATAGAACAAGGTGTAGTGATTACTAAACTAATAGAAAGTATAATTGCAAATCCAAAAGTAAAATTAGACGATATGTTAGTAGGTGATAAAAATGCAGTTATGGTTGGAACTCGTATTTTAGGATATGGAAAAGACTATGGAATTACATTAATAGACCCCGACACTAATGAAAGAGTTGAGCATATCGTAGATTTAACAAAATTAGAAAACAAACCAATAGATGAAAAACTATTTGAAAATGGTAATAATTTTACATTAGAATTACCAAATTCAAAAAGAGTTATTGGCTTTAAATTGTTAACACAGAAAGATGAAAGAGAAATAGAAGAAGTCTTAAAAGATTACGAAAAAGCTGAAAAACTTACAGGTATATCATATAAAGGGACCACAAGATTAAAACATCAAATCGTGTCTATTGATGATAATACAGACCAAAAAGTAATTGATGACTTTGTTGATAATGAATTCTTAGCACTTGATACAAGAGCATTTAGAAAATATTTAGACAAAATCACACCTGACATTGAGTTGAAGTTTGATTACACGAGTCAAACAGGAAATCTACACAAAATGGATGTTCCACTCGGGCTTGACTTTTTTTGGCCAGCCGCCGAGTAATAGGGCGGCTATTCACGAAGAACTCTTCAACATCGCCTATTATGGAAATGGGTTCAATCACAACGAACTCTACAATATGCCAGTTCCTTTAAGAAGGTTCTATGCGGAAAAACTTATAGAAGCCAAAAATAAAGAAGCAGAGCAAATTAAAAAAGCAACTCAAAAAAATACATCTCAAATTCAACAACCTAACATACAAAAATCTTAAAACTTGATATTTATTGATAGGAAAAATCTATGAACAAAAAATTTGTAAAAGAAAATAAAAAACAATTGAAAGAGTTTTTAGGAACTTTATTGACGAAAGCAGTTGGTGCAACTCTTACGAGGGGTTTTGATAAGGAAAAAGAATTTGAAAAGTTTCCTGAACTTAAAAAAAGTCAAGATGACTTAAGAAAGTTAGGAAGACAACTTGATAAAAGACTTGAAAA
Source organism: Candidatus Pelagibacter sp. TMED203 (assembly GCA_002171845.1). Classification (GTDB taxonomy): domain Bacteria; phylum Pseudomonadota; class Alphaproteobacteria; order Pelagibacterales; family Pelagibacteraceae; genus Pelagilacustribacter. Next base: position 10,670 of record NHJA01000013.1, on the reverse strand, counting down.
AATCAAAAGAACAAGACCAGAGCTTTACGCAAGATTAAAAGCTCAAGGTAGAACTAACTTTCTTAGATAACAAGTTAGTAGATTTTTCATCACATTAAATAAAAAAACGATAAAATATGGCAACACGCGCGGAAAGAATAAATTCAGAAATAATAAAAGAGAACGCTCAAGATACACTTGAAACAAAAGCAAAAATCGCTGCTATGGAAAAAAAGGGTCAAGGTAGGCGTCAAGATATTATTGACTTTGAAAAAGATTATATAAAATTTTTGGACGAAAGAAAAAAATATGAAGAAGCGACGCAAAAGCATCTTAAAGAGATTCGTGGTGAGTATAAAGAAGTAGGAGACCAAGCAAAAGCAATCGGTAATAAAGTCGATACATTTATCAATTCTTTACCGGGTGGTAATTTTTTAGCTAAATCATTAGGAGTAGATGAATTAGGTAAAAAAATGGAAGATGAGGTTATCGGTAGAATTCAAGAAAGTTATATGGAAACGCAAGATTTAAGTAAAGGATTTAAAATGGCGTTCTCACCACTCTCGTTAGGGATTGCAGGGTTTACAGCGTTGTTCGCATTGATTAGAAAAATTAGAAGTGCAAATCGTGAATTAGCTACAAGTTTAGGTGTAACCACATCAGAAGCAGGAAAATTCCAAATACCATTAAAAGCTGCAGAAATGCAATTTAATTTAATGGGACTTGACTCTGATAAATTAAAATCAACATTAGGAGAGATTGGTAAAGAATTTGGTTCATTGGAAAATATGACCGTAGCAAACGCTAAAAACATTGAACGATTTGCACAAAATTCAGGTATAGCAGGAAGTGAAATCGTTAAGTTCAATAAAGTAATGATGGATTTAACAGGTTCATCATTTGATGTCGCAACCAATATGGCGAAAACCGCAGCCGATATGGCGAGGTCTGCAAATGTATCAACCGCAAAAGTATTGAGTGATATATCTTCAAGTGCAGCAGATTTTGCAAGATTTTCAATGCAAGGAGCGCAAGGATTAGCCGAAGCTGCAGTTGAAGCAGCAAAAGTTGGAGCGAATTTAAGTGGTATACTAGAAGCAGCTGATAACCTACTAAGTTTTGAATCAAGTATAACTGCACAATTTAAAGCGCAAGTTTTGACTGGTAGACAAATCAATACAGAAAGAGCAAGACAACTGGCATTAGACGGAGATATCGCCGGTTTAACACAAGAAATACAATCTATTGTTGGTTCAGTTGGAGATATCCAAACACTAAATGTCATACAAAGAAAATCAGTTGCAGATGCAATCGGTATATCAGTAGCAGATTTATTAAGAATATCTCGTGGAGAACAAGCTCAGCAACAAGAAACCGTACAAGATAAATTAAGTATAACGAATAAATTACTGGCAGCAGGTAATGAAGAAGCTACAAAAATATTAGTCGCTACTGAAAACAACCAAAATATTAATTTAAATGCAACAACATTTTAAAGGTAAATGATGATAGAAATTAATCCACAGAAAATTGACTACACTCAAAGAAAATCTACTGAGCAAAAAAATCCAGAAAAATTAGTCAAAAATGCTTCATCAGCTGGTGAACTAATATTTCGTGGTGGATTAGCATTACAAGCAGAACTTGGTGTTCAGAATGTTGATAGGTTTAAAAACTTTCTAACAACACCACGAGGTAAAACATTTCTTTTACAACAAACAATATTACAAAGTCAAAACAAAAAATCAGGCACGAGGATTTATAATCCAGCGGCACCATTGATTGCAAAAGGACTATCACAAGAATTTACATCACAAAAACCACAACGACATATTGATGTAGGGGACGGAAGTTTAAGAGGAGTGTTTAGAGGGATAGTTGGTAGAAGTATTCCAAGAACAATTCAAGAAAATGTAGTGAGACTTTTTGACAACAAGCTAAATAAAGAAGTGAATCTACAAGTTCGTTATGGTGGTGTGCCAGGAGAATTAAGTAGTTTTCCAGGTAGGACGGTGGAAGAAGGTGCGGCTCCGCCAGAAGATTTTATAAAGTTTAGAATTAGAGACGCAGTTAATGGAAAATACATTATCTTTCCAGCATTGTTAAGTAATATAGCGGATAACTCAACAGCTGAAACAACATCATTTAGTTATATTGGTCGTGCAGACAAAGTTCACATATATGGTGGATACACGAGAAGTATTTCATTTCAGGTTGATATAGTTGCACAAAGAGAAGAAGATATACCGATTATTTGGGAAAAGATAAATTACGCAAAAGGATTAACTTTACCACAATATAAACAATTTTTCAGTAAAACAGATGTAACTGATAACACGAGACCAGTTGCACCAATCATTTATTTAACATTAGGTGATATGTTTAATAATGCACCAGGTTTCTTTACTTCGGTTAATTTATCAGTGCGTGATGACTCAGCTTGGGAATTAGAAGACGGGCTACAAATGCCACATTTATGTTCATTAGCATTTGAATTTACATACATTGGAAAAGAAAACCCAACAATGCAATCAAATCATTATGATAATATAAGTAAGACATTTCCAAGCAAAAACGATAATTTCTTAAGAAATGGTAAAATCGATACTGAATCACTTACAAGAAGAGCGATAAGTAAATTTAGAAGAAGTAATTTTAAAATCATAGGTGGTGAAAGAAGACGACAAAGAAGATTAGATAGAGGAAGTTTTAATGAAGCTTTTGCTAAAAAAAGAAAAGAACTCGGACCAGATAAAACATTTACTTGGAGAGGTAAACAATACAATACTAATAGGGCAGATGACTAATGGCAAATCGATACAATAAATCAAAAGTATTCAGAGATGAAAATGGAAAACAATATTTAAATCGTATTGAGTATCCTTCAATTCCAATCAGAGATGATGATGTTTTTATACAAGGAGTGTTTGGTGAAACCTTTATGAATATCGCTCACAGATTTTACAACAACAAAGATTTTTGGTGGATAATCGCCAGAGCGAACAATCAAGGTAATTCAATCTATACCAAACCAGGAAAAGAATATCGTGTTCCACAAGATGTTAACTTAATTCTACAAGAATTTACAGAACTGAACGAATAATGTTTAACCCAACACAAATAGACGATAGAGTTAAAAAAACTTTATTTAATAAAATAGACGCAGTCAACAGAAAAAGGTTAGACGGTAGTGATAAAAACTTTTTTGTAGGTGAATCATTAGAACCACAAGACGACACAAATCCAATAGAACAACATCTATATAGAGGTTGTTTCGCAAAAGTAAATGTTGCAGTGCCAGAATTTACAGATGATAAATCAGATGTCATACGAAAGCCAGTCAGTATATCAAGTTACATTACAAACAATGTAAATGAAAAAAATCAAACAATATTAGAGAACAAAAACTCACCACTAGCATTTAGACAAGGACACCAAGAAAAAGTTGATAATAGATTTTTAGGTGAATCAGGTATTACTTCAATATCAGTAAGTCAATTAGAATACTATACATACAAATTTACAATCGGCTGGGTTTGTCCTGACCCGGTTTATTTTGAAAAAACATTTGAACCAAGTTTTTTAAAGTTAGGTGCATACGCAGCTATTGAATTTGGTTGGGGTAATGGTGATAAATCTATGGACCAAATTGAGTCTTTATCAATTGAAGAAATGGAAAAATTACTAAAAATACCAGGTCGTTTGACGGAAAGAAATTTAAAGTCATCTGCAAATTATTATTGTGGTGTTGGAACAGTTACAAAATTTGATTGGAAAATACAAGAAAATGGAATTTATGCCGGTGATATACAAATATTAACACCAGGAGCCAGTCCGTTTTTAGATACACCACAAGGAACATCTAATTCAGCAGATACAATACCAGTCAGAAAAATAAAAAATACATTAGAACTTCAATCATTGGCAAAAAGATTATTAGAAGATGAGAAAGCCAGAAACGATTTAACAACCGAAGAAATACGAGATTTAAAAAAAGAATTAGTAAGTGCTACTACTATTAAAGAAACATTACAAGCTAACTCAGTAGCATTTAATTTAGCAATTAAAAATTTAGATAAAGTATCAGACTACTTTTTAGAAAAAGAACCTGATGAAAAATTTTTTGACCCAAAAAAAGAGGAAAACACCAGTAAACCTTATTTTACAGAATATACAGACTTAAAAAGAATTTTTCGTGGTGGTGAGAATAGAAAATATGAAACATCTAAATACATATCTGCTTTATCATATCAATATAGTGGTGGTTTAATGAAAATAGATGTCAAAAAAAGTTGGAATAAGACCACCGGATTTGCTAACAGAACCGCCGACAGGGCATATCCACCAGAAGATTTTTTAAAAAAAAGATATTTCGCATCTTGGGGTTGGTTTGAAGACAATATATTAAAAACTTTTTTTGAAATAAAATCAGGCGATAAAATAATACAAACCGTAGATAGTAGAAAAGTAACAAAAACTCAAAAATCTGCACCACCAGTTGCAACCTATAATTATGAATATAAAGACAATAGATGTGGTTCAACAGATTACTTATATTCAATGGGATTGGATAGTGTAATTTTACCAGGTAAACATCACCCAATTTTAGAAAGAGGATTTTCAGATATTGATAATGAAGGACTATTAAGATTAATTAGAAAATATTATCCATTGGAACAACGAATAAATTTAGATAGAATTAATTTGATTTATTTGGCAATTGACAAAGTTTTTCCAAAATTCAATGCTTATGATTACTCTGAAGAACAAACTGCACCTGCAAACTTAGTTGAACAAGAACCAAGAAATGTTGAAACGGGTAAGCCAAAATACGGTATCATTAGAAATATGGTATTTCCAATTGAAATGTTTCAAAAGCATTTTCAAAACACACCTTCATTACGACAAGGATTAAGAAATTTTTGGGCAGATGTAACGAATCAATACGGAGGATATTGGGGATTTGAACTCGGACAAGACGGAGACAATCAAACTCACATAGGGGTATTTGATTCTTATTACGATAATATAAAAACTAATGATACAAAGAAAAAGTCCAATAAAGATAACTTAAATGGAATATTTGAATTTTCAGTTTTTTCTAACGAATCTATTGTAAAATCGTTTGATGTTAATTTAGATTTGTCGGCAGAAGCAGCGACTCTTGCCCGATACGGTGGATTTACAAACGCTAAAAGAGGCACCACAAGGATAGACGGAAAAAAAGAATTAGGAATAGAAGCTTGGAATATATTGACTTCCGATATAGACGAGAAAGATGTCAAGACATTAGAGGATTTAAAACGATATAGAGAAATAAGACAAGAGGTTTTAAAAGATTTGAAATATACAAATGAAGAAGATGGAAACTTTATGAATGATAAAGAATTAATAGAGCAATTATCTGAAGATGACCAAAAAATTATAGAAAAAGTAGAAACCAAAAGACACCAATTTGTTCAAGGGATAGGTTGTTATGACAACAGAGGTAATTTTTCTACTTATTTTAAGCAAACTATGTTACATTTAATTCTTTATTCAGATTTAGAAAATTCTGGTTCTTTAATTGAAAGAAGTCGTCCTATATTACCAATATCAATCTCAATGACACTTGACGGAATAAGTGGTTTAGCAGTTGGAAATTTGTTCAAAGTTGACTACTTACCAAAACTATATAGAGAACCATATATTTATTTTCAAATCACTAAAGTGGAACATAAAATCACAACAGCGGGTTGGGATACCGATATAGAAGCCGTGATGAGAGCAGATATGCCAGAATTTTGGAAAACAAGTGGTAGAAATTTAAACCAAGGTTTAGACGATTACATAAAGTTGTTTAAATTAACCAATGTTGATGAACTTCAAGGGGAGTTATTCAAAGCTTTTACAGACGGACGAGAAATTACACTTGATGAAATTACGAGTTATGATAATCAGAAAGAACTTGTCGCTTTTCGTATCAATATCTTTAATAGTAAAAAAGAAGAAGGGAACTATGATGAAGCTCTTAGCATATATGGAACCGATATAGGTGAATCAAATAAACAATCCAATCTCTATTATATAAATGAAGAAAGAAAAATACTAATAAGAAAACACAATACTTTACAAGACTTCCTTGCTCTTGTTGAAAGAACTGATGACGCAGCTAAATTCGAACTAGACTTCGAAACATTTGATAAGTTTGTCGCTGACTTTTTAAAAGAAAATAATTACAAAGGAATAAGAGGTCAAGGAACAATGCAACGAGTCCCTAAACGTGAAGATAACCAACCACTCGTATTGGAAGAATTTGATGTCAGTTCTGGACCTGGTCTTACACAAAAGACTACAACACAAAAAGTAATTAGCTCTGATGAAGCCGAAAGACAAAGAAGAGAAAGTGGTGGTTCTTCTGGTGGTGGAAGTAGTAATCGTGGTGGATTTAATTTTGGTTCAAGTAAAGGTGATGCGATAACGAGCCAGGACTACTAAATAAATCACATTTTCAAATCTATAAATACTATTTATAATAAAGGTTATAATGATTATAGTAAATACAAATACACTATTCAATCAACTCAAACAACAAATACAATCTAAACCATTTGTATTATTGCAAATGTATTCTGATGTCAATGCGCATCCACAAGAAAATCGTGTGAGTTGTTATTATGTTGATTTTCAAGACGAACAATATATTGTTCCGATTCATCATACCGAAAAATACCAAGACGAAATACAAATGATTGAAACCAATCAAACTATATTCGTTCAAGACTTAAAACAATATTATCACAATACATTGGTGTTCGGTAAAGATATTCGTGATATGAATTGGTCCTATTATTTACAACAGAATAAACCTTATGATACCGAACAACATTTAACAAATGCACATCATCATTATTATCGTTTACACTATGATAAGAAAAACATCAATGATATTGTTCCATTGGTTAAACATACGGAATATTTAAAACCAATAGCAGAAAACTTATTTGAACATTATGAAAAACAAGACCAAACTTTATTAGAAAACTTATATCAAATAGAAAGAAATGGATTGAAAACTTATGAAAAGATAGTTTATTCAGAATATAATCCCTACACATCAACAGGTCGTCCAAGTAATCGTTTCGGTGGTATGAACTTCGCCGCACTAAACAAATCAGACGGAAGTAGAAAACAATTCATTAGTCGTTTTAATAATGGTATGTTGGTTGAAATGGACTTTGACGCATATCATTTAAGGTTGATTGGGGAAATCGTAGGATATAAGTTTCCTAAAACATCAGTTCACGAACATATGGCAGAACTATATGGATTACCTTATGATGAAGCAAAAGCTCTATCATTTAANTATTTATACGGAGGTATCACAGATGAGGTATCGGACAACCCATTTTTCTCAAAAGTAAACGATTATATTAAATTACTCTGGCAAGACTACAAAACTAACAATTTTGTTCAGTCTTATATTTATAATAGAAAGATATATAGGAAAAATCTACAAGATATGAATCCAAATAAGTTGTTTAATTATATGATTCAACTTATGGAAACAGAAAACAATATCAAGATTTTGAATGAATTGCAACCTAAATTACAACAATACAATAGTAAGTTGGTGTTGTATAATTATGATTCGTTTTTGTTTGATTTTGATACCAAAGACGGATTAGATTTTCTAAATATCGTTAAACAAACTATTGAGAGTGGTGGTAAATATCCAGTCAAAATTGGAAAAGGAGTTAACTACCACGATATGCAAGACATAACGGAGAAATTTAATGGTTAAATTAAAAAGTTTATTAAAAGAGTGGAACGACACTTCTTTTAAATCATTACCAAAACGCTGGTCAAAACCAATAGACTCTTTTAGAGATGAAAAATTTGACGGATTAACAGAATTAGAAAGAAAAGAAGGNGTTGCAAATCCNATCACACAGAAGTATGATTTCAAAAAACCTACCGTAGTTCATTTATCAAAGAAAGAAATGGAAATACTATACACGCAAGGTCAAATTGAAACAGACGGATTAACAATTATTTATGAACAATAAATGGGACAAAATACTTTTAGAGTTAAGTTATAGAGTTTCTTCTGGCATTCCAGATTTAACCAACGAACAACACTTAATGAGATTGTGGGATATTTTAAAAGAACACAATTGGAATATTGATGCGAGAGTTGAATTGTTAAAGAATTTAAACGAACAAGACACACCTTCAGTTCAATCTATTTTAAATAGAAGTTTCAAAAATGCACAATCTGGAAGAATGATTAAAGTTAGTTCTGCTTTAGGATATAAAAATAATCCAAAAGGTCAANCAGCTTATGGAGTGGCAAAAGGTATGATGAGCGACGCCGGTTTTGGAGATGAAGCAGAAAAAATTGCAAACAAAAAAAGTGGTGAAGAAAAACCACAAGAAAGAGAACCACAAGATGAAAACACACCAGAGCAAAACAGACAAAAAGACATTGAGTTAGTAGAAACTCAGTTATTTATGTTTGACGGAGACCCACAAGAAAAGGGTGGAGCAGGGACACCAGAATCAAGAACTGGTGAGTGTGTAACTACATACGCGGGTAGAAGAATAAAAGAATTGATGGCATCAGATAGTGATATATCCTACGCAGATGCGAGAGAAAAAGTTAGACAAGAGTTATTAAAACAAGCAAATGCAACAAATGAAGAAGGAAAAAAATCATTACTGACAGAAGAATGGGTTGAATCGGGACTAAGATGTTTAGATTGGATTGAAGAAAATATTAAACTTGAAAACGTTGAAGATTTCGCTTGGGATACACCAGAAGGAAATGAATTAGTAGGTGCGAAAGGACACGGAACATCAGCGGATATGTTTATAAAAACAACAGACGGAGAAGTAATTGGTATTTCTCTTAAGAAAGATTTCAAAGTTTTTGTTTACAATGGTGGATATGACAAAAATATTAAAAAATTCGCAGAGGATATGGGATTTGAATTACAAGACCTACCACCAGAGTTATTGTATGAAGGAAACGAAAACGCATACAAAGAAAGAAAACAAAAAATATTTGACGAGTCAATTGAAAAATTCAATGATGAAGAAGTTAAGAAAAAAGTATGTGCTAACTTTGAAAGAGCAAAAAAAGGTGGAGATGATTACAAAAAAGTTTTTGGTTCACGAACAGCAACTAAAATGTCAAGACTTAAACAGGTTGCAAAAAAATCAGGTAAAAAAGATATCCAAAGTTTAACTTGTGATGATTTATACGACAATATAATAAATGCAAAAAGTCATACTGGTGATATGAAAAAAGTTATTTTTGGTTTAGCACAATACGACCCAGAAATAGAACAAGGTGTTGGTAATCTTTATACAGAATCAAGAGCACAAGATTTTAAACAACGAGATTCTTTGTATGATTTCATTACTGAGGAAAAAAATTCTGAAACTTTTAAAAAAATGGTTTCACATCATACACACATAGATGATGTTTTATTCGGAACAACAGGCGACCAATTAGATAGACTTGAAGTAGTTTATGGTGAACCACCAAAAGGCGAATCTATGAAGAAAAAAGCATTAGTCGCTATGTTTGGAATTGGTGATGATTACGAAAAATGGGAAAATGAGAAAGACCCTAAGAAAAAGAAAGAATTACAAAAGCAACTTCAAGAGAAGATTAGAGAAAGAATGGTCATCACTAAAGAAAGTGGACAACCAGTTATCGGTGTAAAAATTGAAAATCCTTCACCACCACCACCAGAGTCAATTTCACCAATTTTTACTTTGAGTGTAAGAGCAAAAGGTATAACAGCAGCACCCGCTATGGAAATGGGACAAACTGTATTCGGTGGTTTAGCATACAAAAATGGAAATGTAGATGTTAAAACTTGGTCACCAGAAGATAGAAAAACATATATTGAAGCTGAAGCAGCAAATACACTAAACGATATAGAAGCAGAAGATGTAGATTTCGTATCTGAAAAGGGTAAAAAAGAAGTTAACGATAGAATTAAAAAGTTAGAGAAACTAAAAGAAAGTTTAGGTGATGAAATTAAGTTTACCGATAAAAGTAAAATAAACAAAGCGATAGCTTCACTTAAAAGAGGATTAGAAGAAAACTAATGAAAACTCAATTACTATGCACCTTTACCACTAAACAAAGACTTAACGAAGTCGTTGATATCATTGTAACTTGTAATGATGTATTGTATGAAAAGATATATGTATTTCAAAACACCAATGAATTAAATCAATTAATCTGCACATATAATATTGAGTATCAACACGACTATCAAGAAAATGTAATCGATACCATTTCACTTCACAGAAAGAAACAATCCAACACACTCTACACAATCAACGCATTAAACGAAGTCATCAGAGAAAAGAACGACGGCGTATTGGATAAATCATATATGGTTGATTGGTTAGAATTTGAAAACACATTGTTATTAACGAACGAAATCGGTTTACAAAAAATACCCACCAAAATCTACCAAATCATAGACACAACCACTTGGGGAAAAAAATAAAAAAAAGCTTGACTTTTTCATTTTTTCTTGTTATATTATAGTGTAAGTTTTTTGATAATTGATGTAGGAAAAAAAGTTGAGAAAAAGCTTGACTTTTTCATTTTTTATTCTTATATTATTATGTAAGTTATTTGACAATTAGGTAGTAAATTCATCACGGAAATCTTATCGTGTCCA
>NHJA01000012.1:0-50456 GCA_002171845.1 Candidatus Pelagibacter sp. TMED203 | reverse complement strand
AGTTTTTCATGATGATCAGCATGGTACAGCTATTATAACAACTGCGGCTCTTATTAACGCCTTAGATATTCAAAAAAAGAAAATTGAAAATATTAAAGTTGTGGTTAACGGTGCTGGAGCCTCTGCTATGGCATGCGTAGATTTATTTAAAAGCTTAGGAGTAAAAAAACAAAACATTATAATGTGTGATACTAAAGGAGTAATTTATAAAAAAAGGGAGGGTCTAAATAATTTTAAATTAAAGCATGCTGCAGAGACAAAACATAGGAAGCTTTCAGAAGCTATGATTGATGCAGACGTTTTTTTAGGTCTCTCTGCAAAAGACACGGTTTCACCAAAAATGATAAAATCTATGTCTAAGAAACCTATCATATTCGTATGCGCAAATCCTGATCCGGAGATTACTCCAGAGGAAATTTTAAAAGTTAGAACAGATGCGATAATAGCAACAGGTAGATCCGATTATCCAAATCAAGTTAATAACTTAATTGGATTTCCATATATTTTTAGAGGTGCACTTGATGTTAGGGCAAAAGAGATAAATGAAGAAATGAAAATGGCTGCTGCAAAATCTATTGCAATGTTAGCCAGAGATGATGTTCCTGATGAAGTAGTTTCAGCTTACGGAGGAGAAAGACCTAAATACGGAAAGAATTATATAATACCATCAACGTTTGATCCAAGATTGTTAAGCGTAATACCTTCGGCAGTTGCCAGGGCAGCTATTAAAAGTGGTGTTGCACGGAAGAAGATTAGCGACTTTGATGTATACAAAGACGAATTAATAAACCGACTAGATCCCTCTATGTCTTTAATGCAGGGTATAAATGCTAAAATCAGAAAAAATCCGAAAAAAGTAATTTTCGCAGAAGGGGAAGATGAAAACATGCTTAAAGCTGCTATAGAATTTAATAAAGCAAGACTCGGTAAACCAATTTTGATTGGAAGCGAGGAGAGAATTAAAGAGCAGCTTAAAAAAATTGGGTTAGATGAAAATTTTAAAATTCAAATAGTCAATTCGAAAGATAAATCGAGACGAGAAAAATATAAAAAGTATTTATATAAAAAACTCCAAAGGGATGGGTTGCTAGAGAGAGATGTGGATAGACTAATAAGAAATGATCGAGTAGCTTGGGGTTCTTCAATGATAGCATGTAAAGATGCAGATGCAATGGTTACAGGCAATATTAGACATTATGCTGCTTCGGTTGAAAAATTAAAAAAATTTGTAGATCCTAGAGAAGGTGAGACAATTTTTGGAATGACAATAATAGTTTCTAAAGGAAAAACAATACTTGTAGCAGACACTAACGTTCAAGATTTTCCCTCAGCCGAAAGATTGGTAAATACCTCGATTTCTTGTGTTAGAGTGGCAAGATTATTTGGTTTTGAACCTAAAGTTGCTTTTTTATCTCACTCTACATTTGGCAAACCTGTTTCGAGAAATACAAAACATGTAAGAGACGCAATTGAACTGTTAAGGAGCAAAAAAGTAAATTTTGATTTTGACGGAGAAATGCAACCAGATGTAGCTTTAAACCCAATTTATCAAGAAGTTTATCCATTTTCTAAAATAGTTGGTAAGGCAAATATATTAATAATGCCAGCGTTACATAGTGCTGCTATATCAACTAAATTAATGAAAACATTTGGAGGAGCAAAATTAATTGGCCCACTTTTAATTGGATTGGGTTTGCCTATTGAAGTTGCTCCTTTAAGATCATCAACTTCAGATATTTTAAATTTAGCATCTGTTGCAGCGTATTCATCAGATGTAATCGATTATTAAATTTAAATTTTACTTCTGCTTAATTCAGAAACTAAGAAAATAGTTGGTATAACTTTTTCTGAGTTGTAGACTTCTTCTGCTTCTTTTATTACCTCTTTTTTTTCATCTTCGTTAAATGAAATTCCAAAAATATAAATCTTTTTATTGATAGTTTCTAAAGTATAATTTGACGATTTAATTTTTTTGTTAAATATCATAGCTGTTCTTAATTGTGTTGTAATTAAAACATCTTGAGCTGAACTCTTAAAGTTTTTTTTCCCTCTAATTTCGATGGCATTATTAACTGACCTCACCCCCTTAGTTTCCCAAGCAAGTTTTGTTATTTTGAGTTTTTCTTCAGGTTCATCAACTTTTCCAGTAATAAATATTCTTCCATCTAAAACTTCAATCTGTGTACCTAAAAAATATTTTTTATCAGTCAAGGTTAGTCTAGCAATTAAATTTTTTTGCATTAGTGTGTCATCAATTTGCATACCGACAGTCCTCGGATCAAATGAAATACTTACACCTCTTCCAAAAGGTCCTGCCTTCGATGCCTGACATGAGTAAAGAAATAGAGATAAAGTAATTATGTTAAGTAATTTTCTCATTTTTTATATCTAAACAAATTTTATATATTAGCCTCTTATTTGTTTTTTCTTTTTCAGATATGATTTTAACAACATCTTTTAAGCTATTTTTTTTTAAAAGTTTAATTGCCTGATCTTTAATTTTAGAATCATCCAATAAAGGTTTAGTTTTATTATTTTTTTTAGAAATTACAACCGTTAACTCTCCCTTTAGTGGTGAGTTAAAAAGTTGGATAGAATCCACCTTATCTCTATAAAAAGTCTCATGAATTTTAGTAATTTCTCTAGCTATTAGAATTTCTCTAGAAGAAAAATGTTTTTTAAAAAAACTTAAATAATAATTAATTTTTACTCCGGGAATAAAAAATATAATTGAGAAAGATGAGTTATTTAAGTTAGAAAGCTCGTTATTTAATTCTTTTTCTTTTTTAGGTAAAAAACCATAAAAAATAAATTTATCATCAAAACCGGATACACTCATAGAGGCGGTAATTGAAGATGGCCCAGGTACTGGGTAAATATTTATTTGTTTTTTAATGCATTCTTTTACCAAAAGCTTTCCTGGGTCTGATAACAAAGGCGTTCCAGCATCCGATACTAGTGACAAAATTTTGCCTTCATTTAAATATTTTATAATTTTGTTTAGTTCCTTTTTTTCATTAAATTTATGATATGGAAAAAGTTTTTTTTTAATTTTATAATGATTTAACAATTTTAATGATCTTCTTGTATCTTCACACAAAATAATGTCTGATTTTTTTAATATATCTAATGATCTTAATGTTATATCATCAAGGTTTCCTATTGGAGTAGAAACAATGTATAGGCCTGGTAAAAAAGAATTCATTTTATGATTAAACCAATTATTACAATTTTATTCTATATATCAATTTTTTTTAATAGCAATTTAATGTGTGATGAAAATAATAAAGAACTTAAAATTGGTTTATTAGCTCCTTTTTCGGGTGTCTACAAAAACTTAGGTGAATCTTTATTGCTTTCAACGCAACTAGCACTAAGTGAATTGAATAATAAAAAAATAATAATCATTCCAAGAGACTCAGGCTCAAATGATAAAGAAAAGCTTAATATAGCTATACAAGAAATAATAAGCTCAGGTGCAAAAATAATTATTGGTCCACCTGACTCGGAAGATTTTGAAGAAATTAAAAAATATAAAGATACGATTTTTATTTCTTTGTCAAACAAAGAATCCAAAATAGAGAACAACATTATAAGTATTGGAATAAGTTTAGAGTCTCAAATAAAAACAATTGAAGATTTCATCATTAAACAGAAAAAGAAGAAAACCATAATAATGTACCCTAAAAATGATTACACTAAGTTTATTGATGAGAGAATAAAATTAACAAAACTTAAAAATTATAAAATATTTAAATATAATCCTGATCCAAAAGTTTTGACAGGTGAAATAGAAAAGTTAACAAATTATTCTCAAAGAAAACGTAATTTGAGATCAAGAATTGCAATATTAGAGGACAAAGATGATGAAGCTTCGAAAAGAGAATTATTGAGGTTGGAACAAAAATATACTTTGGGTAAAGTAAATTTTGACTCAGTCATCATTATTGATTTTGGAAATAGTTTAAAAAGTGTATTAGCCTCACTTGTTTTTTCTGATGTTAACGAAGAAGATGTTTTGTTTACTACAGTGAATCAATGGTTTGATGAAAGTATATTTTATGAAAATTCAGTAAAAAGTTTGTACTATCCCTCGATCGATTTTGCTAATTTTAAAAAACATAATAATAAGTATTATAAAACTTTCCAATTATACCCAAATGAAATTACAATTCTTGCTTATGATGCTTTAGGTTTAATTTATTATGTCTGGAATAAAAATAACAAAATTAATTCTATTAATGACTTTTTCCTAAAAGAAAAAATAAAGGGTAAAATTGGAAGTTTTAATTTTAATGAAAAAAAAGTTACTCAAGAACTGAAAATTTATAAAGCTGAAAACAAAAAATTTAAAGAATTTTAACTTTTTTTTTAAGCTTTTTATAAGCTAAAAACCTGTGGTCTATATTGATTTTCTTCTTTTTATTCATTTGACCAAAAGTAATTTTGTAATTTTTTGGTATAAAAATAGAGTCAAAACCGAAACCTTTGTTCCCTAAAATTTTAGGAGAAATATTTCCATATAAAATTCCCTCCGCACTTATAGAATTTTTGTTTGGCTCTTTAAAAGTTAAACTGCAAATAAACTTCGCTTTGAAATTTTTATTTTTTTTGTTTTTATTTTTATTTTTTACTAAATCAATAATTTTTTTCATTGCTTTTCTAAAGCCTCCATATTTTTTTGCCCATCTTGCTGATAAAACTCCAGGTTTGCCTTTTAAACAATTAATGCATAATCCTGAGTCATCAGATAAGGATGTTATTTTTGAAATTTTTGAAAAATAATTAGCTTTGATTTTCGAGTTTGCTAAAAAACTTTTGCCACTTTCGATGGGACTTTTAATCTTGAGTTTTAAGGGAGATATTTTCTTAAATTTTTTTGGTAATAAATAGCTAAGTTCCTTGAATTTCCCCTTATTATTTGTACCTATTAAAATAAGCTTATTTTTTTTCACGTTTATCTAGTATTTAATTTTTTTATTCCTATATAGCAGTAATGGAAAATAAGAACGACAAAAAACCTGATAAGAATAACGATAATAGTGAAAAAAAGGACTTGTCATTAGAGGAAAAGTTAAAAGAAAATGAAGACAAGCTTTTAAGGACACTCGCTGAATTAGAAAATCAAAGAAGAAGGTCTGAAAAGGAGATTAAAGAGGCTTTTGAGTTTGGTGGCTTCAATTTTGCTAAAGAGACTTTAGCGCTGTTAGACAATTTACAACGCGCACAAATTTCAATTAAAAATGACCAAAAACTAAAAAGCAACGAAGATTTAGATAAATTTTTAAAAAATATTGATGTCATTGAAAAAGACCTTGTAAAAATATTTGAGAGAAACAATATCAAAAAGATAAACTGCCTCAAAGAAAAATTTGATCCCAATTCACACCAAGCAATGTTAGAGGTCGTAGATGAGTCTGTTGAGCCAGGAACAGTGGTACAGGAAGTACAGCCAGGATACATGTTTGGTGAACGGCTATTAAGACCCTCATTGGTTGGTATATCTAAAAAAAAGGGCGCAGATAGTAAGGAAAAAGACAATAAAAAGTAGAATTTTATGACTTGTAGAATTGAAAAAAACACCCATATAAAAGTAAATCAAAGGAAAATATTTTATGAGTAAAGTAATTGGAATAGATCTTGGAACAACTAATTCTTGTGTAGCCATCATGGATGGCTCTCAGGCTAAAGTATTAGAAAATACTGAAGGAGCTAGAACAACACCCTCTGTAGTAGCTTTTTTAGATAATGATGAAAAATTAGTTGGTCAACCTGCAAAAAGACAAGCTGTAACTAATCCAGAAAATACTGTTTTTGCAGCCAAAAGATTAATAGGAAGAGTTTTTGAGGACAACTCAGTACAAAAAGATGTTGAGAAAGTTCCTTTTAAAATAATTAAATCAGATAAAGGAGAAGCCTGGGTAGAAGGCAAAGGTAAAAAATATTCTCCAGCTCAAATTTCAGCTTTTGTTTTACAAAAAATGAAGGAAACTGCAGAAAAATATTTAGGTCAATCTGTAACAAAGGCAGTTATAACTGTGCCAGCTTATTTCAATGACGCTCAAAGACAAGCAACTAAAGATGCTGGTAAAATTGCTGGACTAGAAGTTTTAAGAATTATAAACGAACCTACGGCTGCCTCTTTAGCTTACGGATTAGATAAAAAAGGTGGTAAAAAAATTGCAGTGTACGATTTAGGTGGAGGTACTTTCGATGTATCAATTTTAGAAATAGGTGATGGAGTGTTTGAAGTTAAGTCAACTAATGGAGATACTTTTTTAGGTGGTGAAGATTTTGATGATGAAATTGTTAACTATTTAATTTCGGAATTTAAGAAAGACAATGGAATAAATCTTAAAGGTGACAAACTTGCATTACAAAGATTAAAAGAAGCTGCAGAAAAAGCTAAAATAGAGTTATCTTCTGCAACGCAAACAGAAATAAATTTGCCTTTTTTAACTGCTGATAAAACTGGTCCTAAACATTTAAATCTAAAATTCACTAGAGCTAAATTAGAGGCGTTGGTAGAAAATTTAATAGAAAAAACATTAGCTCCCTGCAAAACTGCACTTAAGGACTCTGGTTTTTCTGCCGCAGAAATAAATGAAGTAGTTTTAGTTGGTGGGATGACAAGAATGCCTAAAATAATTGAGACTGTAAAAAATTTTTTTGGAAAAGAGCCAAATAAAAGTGTAAATCCAGATGAAGTCGTTGCAATGGGAGCGGCTATTCAAGCAGGTGTGCTTCAAGGTGATGTAAAAGATGTTCTATTGTTAGATGTTACGCCGCTATCTCTTGGTATTGAAACTTTGGGCGGCGTTTCTACAAAACTTATTGAAAAAAATACGACAATACCAACTAAAAAAAGCCAGGTCTTTTCAACAGCTGAAGATAACCAACCCGCTGTTTCTATAAGAGTCCTTCAAGGAGAGAGAGAAATGGCAGCTGATAATAAAATTTTAGGTAACTTTGAATTGGTTGGAATTCCTAATGCGCCTAGAGGCGTTCCTCAAATAGAGGTTACTTTTGATATCGATGCTAACGGAATAGTTAATGTTTCTGCAAAAGATAAAGGAACTGGTAAAGAACAAAAAATTCAAATTCAAGCTTCTGGTGGCTTAACCGAGGAAGAAATAAGCAAAATGGTTAAAGAAGCTGAAGCAAATAAAGATGCAGATAAAAAGAAAAGAGAAACTGTGGATGTAAGAAACCAGGCAGATAGTATTATCCATACAACAGAAAAGAGTCTTAAAGAGCACGGTGATAAAGTTACCTCTGAAGAGAAAAAGGCAATAGAAACAGCTATGTCCGACTTAAGAAATGCTTTGAAAGGAACTGATACTGAGGAAGTTAAAAAGAAAACCCAAGGTTTAATACAAGCCTCAATGAAGTTAGGTGAAGCAGTTTACAAAAGCCAACAAAAACCTGGTGAAAAGCCTGACGATAAAAAAACTGATAAAGAGGATAAAGAGAAAGAAAATGTTGTTGATGCAGAAGTAGTTGATGGCAAAGAAGACAAAGAAAAAAGAGCCTAAGACCAATTAATAAGGACAAACCTTTTTATGGCTAAAAGAGATTATTACGATGTCTTAGGTGTAAACAAATCAGCTGACAAAGAAGAAATCAAAAAAGCTTACAGAAAATTAGCTCTAAAACATCATCCTGATAAAAATAAAGGTGATAAGAGTTCAGAAGAAAAATTCAAAGAGGCAAGTGAAGCGTACCATGTACTTTCTGATGAAAAAAGAAAAGCAAATTATGATCAGTTTGGACATGCAGCCTTTCAAGGAGCGGGAGGCCAGGGAGGTTTTAGCAACTTTGATTTTTCATCCTCTTTTTCTGATATTTTTGAAGATGTATTCGGAGATTTTGGTTTTGGAAGACAATCTAGAGGTGGAAGATCGAGAAATAGAGGTAACGATTTAAGATACGATATATCAATTAATTTAAATGATGCATTTATCGGAACAGAAAAAAAAGTAAATTATACAACTTATAAAAAATGTAAAACGTGCTCAGGAAGCGGTGCTAAGCCAGGGTCAAAACCTTCAGCTTGTAGCTATTGTGGGGGACAAGGTAGAGTTAGATCTAGTCAAGGCTTCTTCACCATACAACAAACCTGCCCTGAGTGTGGTGGAGAAGGACAAAAAATTACAAATCCTTGTGGCAATTGCAATGGTATGGGTAAACAACAATCTAATGAGAATGTTGCTGTAAAAATTCCTCAAGGTGTCGATGATGGAACAAGAATTAGATTAGCTGGAAAAGGTGAGGCAGGAAGTAAAGGAGGATCAAATGGGGATTTATATTTGTTCATTTCGGTTGAACCGCATAATATTTTTAAAAGATCTGAGGAAAATCTTTATTATGAGTTACCTATTTCGTTCACAGATGCAGCTCTAGGATCTACAGTAGAGGTACCTTCTATTGACGGCAAAAAAACAAAAATTAAAATTCCATCTGGAACTCAAAGTGGAAAACAATTAAGACTTAAGGGAAAGGGCATGCCTGTACTTAAAAGAAATATTTATGGAGATTTATATATAAGAATTATAACTGAGGTACCAACTTCATTAACTAAAAGACAAAAAGAATTACTTATAGAATTTAAAACATTGGAAGATACTAAATCAAATCCTTTAATAAAAAGCTTTTTTGAAAAAGCTAAAAAATTTTGGAATAAGTCATAAATTAAATGGAAATTCATCAGATAATGTCTGCAATTTTTTTAATTGCAGTTTTAGCGCTAGTCTTACCTGGTTTTTTAGCTACAAATACTAAGGTAAAACAATTTTTAAATAATTTATCAATCTGGACTATAATTGTACTTATTATTATTGTAATTATTTACTTAATTAAATAATGAAAAAAATCAATTTAACTATTGCTGGATGTGAAGGCAGAATGGGCAAACAACTCATTAAGTCTTCTAAAATTAATAAGAATTTTAAATTAGTGTCTTTAACAGAAAATAGAAAAATTAATAAAAAGATAAGCGGAATAAGACCTGAACTAAACACAAGTCGCGCATTTAAAAAAGCAAATGTTATAATCGATTTTACTGTTCCAAAATGTACCTTAGAAATTTTAAAATTTGCAGTGAAACAAAAAAAAAGAGTTGTNATTGGNACNACTGGTTTTACNAAAAAACAAGAAAAANTNATTAAAAATTACTCAAAAAAAATTCCTATTTTAAAAGCTGGAAACATGAGTTTGGGAGTAAATCTATTAATGTATTTAACTGAAATAGCTTCAAAGTCTCTAGGAAAAAACTTTTTAAGTAAAGTTTATGAAGTTCATCATAGNCACAAGAAAGATTATCCTTCTGGGACAGCTTTAATGCTTGGAAAAGGAATAGCTGTAGGAAAAAATAAAAATTTTTATAATTTANTTGGTAAAAAATATTTAAATAAAAAAAACTTCCCTTATAGTAAAAAAATAAANTTCAACTCGATAAGAAAGGGGGAAGTTGTCGGAGAACACGAGGTTAAGTTTTCCAGCGGTAAAGAAATTGTAACTTTAAATCATGAGTCTTTTGACAGAGCTTTGTATTCTGAGGGTGCTCTAGCTGCAGCTAAATGGATAATGGGTAAAAAGCCAGGTCTTTACTCTATGAGAAATCTTTTAAANTTTTAAGTGAATAATANAGANAAATCNAAGATTATTTTGAAGATTTTAAATAAAACCTATCCAAANGTTCCAATACCTTTAAATTACAAAAATACATTTACTCTTTTAGTTTCCGTATTACTTTCAGCTCAATGTACCGATGTTAATGTAAACAATGTAACAAAAAATATTTATCCAAAATACAATCGCCCTCATCACTTTTTAAAATTGGGAAGAAAAAAGATTGAAAAATTGATAAAAAGAATTGGTATTTTTAGAGTGAAAGCTAAAAGTATTTTTTATTTATCTAAAATACTAGTTGAAAAGTATAAAGGTAAAGTTCCAAGTTCTTTTGAAGAATTAGAGCAACTTCCTGGTGTAGGGCATAAAACAGCCAGCGTAGTAATGTCTCAAGGATTTGGATACCCTGCTTTTCCAGTTGATACTCATATTCACAGATTGGCTCAAAGATGGGGTNTAACTANTGGCAAAAATGTTGTNCAGACCGAAAAAGATCTTAAAAAAAATTTTCCTAAAAAATACTGGAATAAACTTCATTTGCAAATAATTTGGTANGGAAGGGAATATTGTAAAGCAAGAGATTGTTTCGGTATAACTTGTAAAATTTGTAAAAGCTGTTATCCAACTAGAAAAAAGCCAGTTAAAACAAAAAAAGCTTAAATGAAAATATTAGGTATTGGAAATGCAATCGTTGACGTTATTTGTAAAGTAGATGAAAGTTTTTTATTAAGTAATAAATTAACGAAAAGCACAATGAAACTTGTAGATGAAGTTGAATTTAAAAAATTATTATCTAATCTAAAAATTGAACAAACAGTTTCTGGTGGTTCTGTAGCAAATTCAATTGTTGGTATTTCTCAACTTGGTAGTAAGGCCGGATTTATAGGCAAAGTTAACGACGATGAGTTAGGTGCTAAATATGAAGAAGGTTTAAAAAAAGAAAATGTTGAATATTTCTACTCTAAGAAAAAAGAAGCATCGCCAACTGGAACTTGCTTAATATTAATAACTCCAGACTCTGAAAGAACTATGTGCACATTTTTGGGTGTTGCTGGAAAAATTAATACTGATGATATTAATGACTTAGCTATAAAAGAAAGTGAATTGATCTTTTTAGAAGGTTATTTGTGGGATGAAGGAGAGCCAAAATCTGCATTTAACAAGGCGTTAGAACTTTCAAAAAAATCCGCAATGTCGTTATCTGATAAATTTTGTGTAGATAGACATAAAAAGAATTTTTTTGATTTAGTAAAAAATAAATTAGATATTACTTTTGCAAATGAACAAGAAATAATGTCATTAATTGATGCAAAATCTTTTAGTGATGTAGTAGAGTTTGGAAAGAAATTAAACAAATTATTGATTATAACTAGAGGTGAAAAAGGAAGTATGTCTATAAGTGGAGAAGAAATTTTTGAATGCCAGAGTAAAAAAAATCTAAAAGTTATTGATTTAACAGGAGCTGGCGATTTATTTGCAGCTGGATTTTTACATGGTTTNATCAATAAAATGTCNGAAAAGGAAAGTTTAGAAANAGGAACAGAAATGGCTTCAAAAGTTATACAAAAAATTGGCGCTAGACTTAGCTAAATTTTTTTCCTTTTTTTCTTGAGTAACTNCCTTTTCCTTTTTTAGGNTTTATAACNCTNAATCTATACTTTTTTGAATGNAAATCTCTNGCTATTTTATTTCTTTTTTTCATAAAGAATATCCTGTCTTAAAATTATTGATAAAATTTTGGTCTTTAAACTGNTCAAAAATTTTTTTCCTCAGGCGATAAATATGTGTCTCCACTGTGTGAGTATCAGCATCATCTGAGTATTTCCAAACTGCTTTTAAAATATCTAATTTTTTTATAGGTTTTTTTNCATTAAATAATAATTCCAATAATTGAATTTCTTTTTCTGTAAGGATTATAAATAAGTCGTTTTTTTTTAATTTTTTTTCATTTTTATCCAGAATATAATCCTTTAATTTTATAAATGAATTTTTTCTAAATTGTTTTTTAGTCACTAAATCAATTATTTTTTCATTAAAATCATGGATATTTAGTGGTTTTGAAATTTTGTCATCAAATTTTAAATCTGCAAAAATATCAGATTTATAGATAATTAATTTTGGAATGCTAGTTTCTTTCAATAATTTTATAATCTTTTTATCCTTAAGAATTAAGTCTTCTATTACATATAGACCGTAATAAGAGGATGTATCAACTTTTTTGTCCACTTTAAAAAAATCAAAATTAAAATTGAAATGATCTTTAAGTTCAACAAATGAGTTGATAAAATGATCTGAAGAAAAAACTAATACATTAATGTTGTTATTACTATGCATATAAAACTAAAAAATAAAAATCTATACTTTCGTAATTATAAAGTAAAATGCTCTATAGGTAAAAGAGGAATTTCTGATAAAAAACGTGAGGGTGATAATTGTACACCAAGTGGGGTTTTTAAATTTATTGAGGTTTTTTATAGAAAAGACAGAAATAAAAAAATAAAAACATTAATAAAAAAAACATATATCACAAAAAATATGGGTTGGTGTGATGACCCCAAATCAAAGAAATATAACAAATTGGTTAGGTTTCCATTTCCATATAAATCTGAAAAACTTTATAGGAAAAATAGTCTATATGACATACTCATTGTAATTAATTATAATTATAAACCGACTATTAGATTTAAAGGTAGCGCTATTTTTTTACACATAGCAAATAAAAGTTATAAACCCACTAGAGGATGCATAGCTGTGTCTAAGAAAGACATGAGGATTCTCCTGAAATATATAACTAAGAAGACGAAACTTTTTATTTATTGATTTCTTTCTCCAAATATTGCGCTACCAATTCTTAAAAAGTTTGCCTCATATTTTAACGCTTTAAGATAATCTGAAGACATCCCCATACTTAAATTTTTTAACTTTAATAATTTATTTTTTTCGTTAATTAACCCAAAATATTTTTCTTCATTATTATCGTTAGGCGGGATACACATTAAGCCTATAACATCTAGTTTTTTTTCCTCAGTACAATAAGAGAAAAAATCACTCAGTTCATTCAATAGAATTCCTGATTTCTGTACTTCATTTCCAATATTTACTTGAATAAAATATTTTATTTTTCTTTTTGTCTCTGCTTCAGCTTTACTTAGGGTGTCTGCTAATTTTTTATTATCGAGAGAATGAATAAAGTCAAAAAGTTGGACAGCCTTTTTTGCCTTATTAGATTGAAGTTTACCGACCATGTGTAATTTAACTTTACTATTGTCTCTTTTTAAATCATTCCATTTAGTAGTTGCTTCTTGCACTTTATTTTCTCCAAAATGATCATGGCCTATATTTAATAAAGGTTTTATATGGTCTATAGAAAATGTTTTGCTTATTGCAATTATATTGATAGTTTTGGATTTGCCTAAATTATTAATATTAGATTTTATTTTGTTAAACCTATCAACTATTATAGACATAAATGTTTACCTTTAAAAATAATTATTATTTATACATTGATAATACAAAATTACTAAATTTAAATTTAATAAAAAAAAGAGGCAAATTTAACATTATTTATCGAAATAACTTAAAAGATAACAATTTTGAAAGGTTAAGAATATTTAGAAACAGATGTAAAAAGAAATCAATTAAATTTTTTATAGCCAACGACTTTAAGTTATTTCAAAAAATTAAAGCAGATGGCCTCTATATCTCCTCTTATAACAAAAGTTTAAAATATCTAAATTATAAAGTCGTAAAAATAGGATCAGCACACGATACTAAAGAAATAAACACAAAAATCTTACAGGGGTGTAAAAGTATAATATTTTCAAGACTATTTAAAACAGACTACAAAAATAAGAGGTCCTATTTAGGAGTTGTAAAATTTAACCTTATTACTTACCAGAATAAAGGTAGTTTGGTACCTTTAGGAGGAATACGTTTAAATAATTTAAATAAACTTAATAAAGTTAATGCAAATGCATTTGTACTTATGTCAGAAATAAAAAAAAAGCCGGCTGTTATCAGCCGGCTTTTTTAAATCTTTTAACTTACTACGTAATTAAAACGCCATAGAAACTGCAAATATAGTTTCTGCACCATCTTTATCAGCTGTGTAGTCCATGTTCTCTAGCTTTTTGTTAGCTACAGATAATGTCATACCGCCCATAGTGTATGCTGCTTGGATTGTTCTAATTTCGAACTCAGTTGTAGTTTTAGTAGTTGTATTCGTCTGAGACTCAGTCTTGTTGTGCTCATCAGAAGACTCTAAGTTGTAAGAGAATGACAAGTTGTCATTCGCTGCAACACCTAATGACCATGAACTATTTTCATAATCAGTAACACGTGCTGTACCTTGAGACGCTGCACCTAATGTAGGAGCTACATAGAACTTACCATAACCAATTGTTGCTGGACCTACTGCGTAAGTTACTGCAACACCACCATGCTCAGCTTGCTGAGTAGTAGCTGTTGAACCTGCATCTGCATCATCTATTTCTAAGTAAGAAGCTGCGATTGTTAGTCCATCAATTGGAGCTGCATCAACTCTATACTGAGTAACACCGTTACCTGCTTCAGTAGAAGTTGCTGCTGCGTTTGATGAGTTCATTGTTCCATCTGCTTCAGGAGCGTAAGCAACTTTTACTACTAATCCAAACGGTAACATGTCCGCTGGAGTGTGGAATTGTACGTTGTTGTACGAACTAATGTTTGTACCCCAAGTAAATGTAGTTGCGTCATCACCTGCTGATGTTGTAGATGCTGATGTTCCTGCTAGACCGTAGTCTGAACCTGCACCGTATACAGAATTGTCAAACGCTAAATTAGCTGAAAGACCACATTCATGTACACAAGCTTTGAACATACCGTATGAAGTATTTAATGACATTGCAGCATCGTCTTGTACAGTTGCACCATCGATATCTTGTGCATACGTCCAAGCCATACCATTGTCTAATTCTCCACTAGCACTTAATGTAAATTCGTTAGCTATACCAATTCCTTGTGGTGCTCCAAGTTGAGCTGACGCACTTTCAGAACCTCTGATTGAGTACGTTGCTTTAGCAGAACCTGTGATAGTTAATTCACCAGCAAGAGCTGCAGTTGTAGCAACCATTAAAGAAGCAATAAAACCTAACGTGATTTTTGTTAGTTTATTCATTTTTGTTTCCTTTGTTATTGTTTATAAACTGACGACAACTTAGCTTTTTTCGACTAAATTTAACTAAAAAACAGCTAATAAACTGAATATATTGAGTAACTGTAGTATTTATACAACACCTAAATAAATGGCTAATTTACTTATTTTTTTTGGTTTTCATTAAGTTCATGATAATAATTAACAATGCGTTTCGTCAAAATCTCTAAATTGCTAATTATGCTGTTTGTAACAGCCCTTCTTTTAAACTCTTGTGGAGGAATCAAAAAAGTTGATACAAGAAAAACACCTATAAAAGGAATGGATAGAGCAAGAAAAAATGTTGAGGAAGGTAGGGGCATATCTCTTAAGAACCTTACAAAAAGAGGGGGGTCTACGAACTACGAATTTAGCTCCTCCAATCCTATGTGGAGAGCATCTTTAGAAATTTTAGATTTTTTACCTCTAGTTACAGTAGATTACTCTGGTGGAGTAATAATTACTGATTGGTACAGCGATGTTTCAAATAATAATGATGCTATTAAAATAACTCTTAGATTTTTATCTAATGAAGTTCAAAGTAACAGTTTAAAAATAATTGTTCATCAAAAAAGTTGTTCTAAAGATTTACCTACATCTTGTTCGGTAAATAAAATTGACTCAAAAATTGAAGAGGAACTAATAGTCTCAATTATTAAAAAAGCAGCTTTACTTGAAAAACAAGATAAAGATAAAAAGAAAAAATAATCTCACCTTAAATGGACAAGGTAAATTTTAATAATATTGAAGAAAAATGGCAAAAGATTTGGGATAAAACAAATCTTTATAGATCAAACAAAGAAAAAAAGTTTTATTGCTTGGAAATGTTTCCATATCCATCAGGAAAAATTCACATGGGCCATGTAAGAAATTATACAATCGGAGATGTGATAGCTAGATATAAATACCTAAATTCTTTTAATGTTTTACATCCAATGGGTTGGGACTCCTTTGGTTTGCCTGCAGAAAATGCAGCACGTGAGAATAATCTTAATCCAAAAATTTGGACGCAAAAAAATATTGCTGAAATGAAAAGACAACTTAAGATGCTTGGATTATCAATTGATTGGAATTTAGAAATTTCAACTTGTGATGAAAGCTATTATAAGCATCAGCAAGAAATATTTATAGACTTATATAATAAAGGTTTCATAAGTAGAAAAGAAAATTATGTTAATTGGGATCCTGTTGAAAAAACTGTTCTTGCAAATGAGCAAGTTATAAACGGTCGTGGTTGGAGATCGGATGCACTGGTTGAAAGAAAAAAACTTTCTCAGTGGTTCTTTAATATTTCTAAGTTTTCAAATGAACTTCTAGAAGATTTAGAAAAACTTAATAATTGGCCAGAGAAAGTAAAGTTGATGCAAAAAAATTGGATTGGAAAGTCAATAGGTTGTGAAATTGATTTTGAAACAACTGAAGCTAAAAAATCCAATATCAAAGTATTTACAACTCGTCCCGATACTATATTTGGAGCCTCTTTTGTCGCTATCTCTGCTGATCATCCTTTCTGTGAGAAATTTAAGAACGAAAAAACTTTTATTGATTTTAAGAATGAATGCTTAAAAGTAGGAACAACTGAAGAGGCGCTAGCTATAGCTGAAAAAATTGGCTATAAAACTAAATCATTTGTTAAACATCCTTTCGTAAAGAATAAATTATTACCAATATTTGTAGCAAATTTCGTTTTAATGGACTATGGAACTGGTGCAATATTTGGATGTCCTGCACATGATCAGAGAGACATGGATTTCGCAAAAAAATATAAATTAGATGTTTTAGAAGTAGTATCACCAGATGGAAAAAAGCACAGTGATTTCGATAAAAGAAGCGAAGCTTTTACTGAGGACGGTGTCTTAGTAAATTCAGAATTTTTAGATGGTTTAAAAGTAGAGGGCGCAAAAAATAAGATTATAAAGGAAATAGAAAAAAAAAATATAGGAAAAAAAAAAATTACATTTCGTTTAAAAGATTGGGGAATATCGAGACAAAGATATTGGGGATGTCCAATTCCAATGATTTATTTGGAAGATGGAAGTATTGTTCCAGTAGAAAAAGATGAACTTCCTATTAAACTTCCTGAGAATATAGATCTAAGCACCTCTGGAAATCCTTTAGAGAATCATAAGGAATGGAAAAAAACAAAGCATAAAAAAACAGGAAAGCCAGCGACAAGGGAAACAGATACTTTGGATACTTTTGTTGATTCATCTTGGTATTTTATGAGATTTTGTTCACCAAAATCTAAAGAAAGACCATTTGAAATAGATGACTTAAATTACTGGATGCCTGTAGATCAATATATAGGAGGAATTGAACACGCAATTCTTCATTTACTTTACTCAAGATTTTTTATGAAAGCTTTAAAGGCTAATAACAGCTCTATTAAATACAGTGAGCCTTTTAAAGGATTGTTTACGCAAGGAATGGTTTGTCATGAAACATATAAAGATAACAAAGGGAGTTGGTTATCTCCTGATGAAATTGAAAAAGGATCAAACGATCAAACTGTTAAAAAAACTGATAAATCAAAAATCACTATAGGTCCATCTGAGGCGATGTCAAAATCTAAAAAGAATATAATAGACCCCGAGAGTATGATTAAAATTTATGGTGCGGACGCGGTGAGATGGTTTATCTTATCTGATAGCCCTCCAGAAAAAGACATTCAATGGTCAAATCAAGGGGTAACTGCTTCTTATAAATTTTTACAAAAAATTTGGAGTTTGAATAGCAAAGTTATTGAACGTAAAAATCAAGAAATATCAAAGGAAATGGAAAAAAAAATTGAAAGCCAATTTCATAAACATCTACACAAAATTACAGGCTCTATTGAAAATTTCCAAATCAATGTTGCCGTAGCAAATGTTCATGAAATTTATAACTTAATTAACGAACACATCTCAAAACCAATTTCAAATGAACTGCTAAGAAAAATTTTGATAGATTTTATGAAAATTTTAATACCTTTTATACCTCATGTAGCTAGTGAATCTTTAGAAAAATTAGGAGAAAAAAATACTGATAAATGGCCTATTATAAAAGATGATTTGATGCAAAATCTATTAATAAAAGTAGCAATACAAATTAATGGAAAAACAAGAGAAATTATAGAAGCTAAACAAAATTTACCTGAAAAAGATCTAATTAAATTAAGTAAAGATAGTGCTAAAGTTAACAAGCATTTACAAAATAAAAATGTACAAAAGATAATTTTTGTAAAAAATAAAATATTAAATTATTTAACAGATTAATAAAATGAAAAAAATTTCTAGCTTATTTATATTTTTAATTTTTATGTCGTCTTGTGGATATAAAAATATTAATCTTGAAAGTGAAAATAATCTTAATGTAAGACAAATTACATTAGCCGGAAATAAAAAAATAGGCCGTATTTTGCAAAATGAAATCCTATTGATTTCCTCTAGCGAAGGCAGTGATAAGATAGAAATTAGTTTGACCGCTAATAAAGTTAGAAAAGTTAGAAACAAAGATAATAGTGGTAAGGTTATTAAATATGACATTGTAGTTAGAGCTGACTTAATAATTACTAGTTTAAATAGTGATAAAACAACAAGAAGAAGTTTTATAAAGAATAGTAATTTTGATGTCAAACCTAAACACATTGATACAATTAATGCAGAAAAAAAAGAAACAATAAACTTAACTAATCAAGTGGCTGAAGAAATTTTAAATTATTTTAAAATCTCATATAAAAATTAAATGATATTAAAAAGCTATATTATAGAAAAAGATCACAGCATTTTAAGTAAATTTAAATCAGTTTTAATGTACGGTGAAAATAATGGTATTAAAGATGATATTAAAGAAAAAATATTAAAAGATAGTAAANACTCNGAAGTAATTAATCTTTTTCATGAGGAGATTTATAATAATAAGAAAATATTAGATAATTTTATTTCAAATTCTTCATTATTNTCAAAAAAAAAAATANTTTTTATCCACGAAGTTTCAGATAAAATTTTTGAAGAAATATTTGAGGCTTTAAATGATTTGAAGGAAGATGTAAAAATTTTCATTTTCTCTAATCAATTAGAAAAAAGATCAAAATTAAGAGCACACTTTGAAAAAANAAAAGATTTAGGAATAATTGCTTGTTATCAAGACAATGAAATAACTCTGAGAAATTATATAAATTCAAGCTTAATAACTTATAAAGGTTTAACACCGGAAATAACAAATTTAATAATGATTAATTCCAATAAAGATAGAAAAACCATAAAAAGTGAGATTAAAAAGATAAAAAGTTTTTTTAATAAAAAATTAATAAATAAAATAGAACTAGAAGAGCTTTTAAATATAAAAACTAACTCAAATTTTAGTGAGATAACAGATGCAGCGTTAAATGGAGATAAAAATAGCCTTAATAAACTAATGGGAGAGGTGGAATTTTTACAGGAAGAAACTTTTTTTTATCTTAATTTGATATCAAATAAAATTTTTAAACTTTTAGAAATTAAACTTAATAGCACTAATCCTCAAAATGAGATTGAGTTAGTTGAAGGAACAAAGAGTAAAATNTTTTGGAAAGACAGACCAATATTTTTAGCCCAATTAAAAAAATGGAATCATTTAAAATTAGAGGAAGCATTAAAAAAAATAATAGACATTGAATTAGCTATGAAAAGCAACTCGCTCATCAAGAAAGATGTTTTGATAAAAGATTTGTTAATAAAGCTCTGTGGTGAAGCATCTACTTCTGCTTAAGCAACTTAGATATCAGGTCGAACTGCTCTAAATTACTATAATGTATAGTTATTTTTCCTGAATTATTTCTTTTATTCGAAATCATAACTTTTAATCCAAGACTTGCCTCTATTTCATTTTTAATTGCTTCTATGTTTGAATCAACTGTTTTTATTAATGATAAAGGTCTTTTTTCAGTATTAGTAAAGCGCTCAACCTGTCTTGCACTTAACTTTTTATTTATAATTTCTTCAGCAATATCAGAAGCTCTTGGTAATCCAACCAATGGTCTTGCCTGACCTGCTGTAAGCAGTCCATCTTCCAACATTGAAATCACATCCTTGGGCAGTGTAAGTAATCGGAGGGTATTGCTGACGTGACTTCTNCTTTTCGACATAAACTTTGCAATTTTTTCATGATCNTATCCAAATTCAGATCTTAATCGNTCATAACCTTTTGCTTCTTCTACAATATTTAAATCTTCTCTTTGAATATTTTCAACTATTGCAACTTCTAAAGCTTGATTGTCATTTAAATCCAAAAGAACTATAGGAACTTCGTGNAATCCAGCTTTTTGNGCCGCCATCCATCTTCTTTCTCCAGCTACTATTTCAAATTTACCAGGATCAGCTTTATCGTGTCTTACGGCTATGGGCTGTATCAATCCGTTTTGTTTAATTGACTCGGAAAGCTCGTTCAATTTATCNTCATTAAAATTTGATCTGGGTTGGTATTTGTTTCTATTAAGTTCGCCTATTAATGCAGTTTTTTGGCTTTGTCTTTTTTTATCTCCATCGCTTTGAGTTTCCTTTACGTTAAGTTCTCCAAATAAGGCTGAAAGACCTTTGCCAAGTCCTTTTTTTTTAGAGCTNCTCATGCTGCGCTTCCCAACTTATCTTTTGATTGACTGATAAACTCCTCGGCTAAATTAAAATATGATTTACTTCCTAAACAATTTTTATCATAAATCACACAAGGCATTCCATGGGAAGGTGCCTCTGATAATCTAACATTTCTAGGTATAACCGTTTGATAAACTTTCTCTTTAAAAAATTTTCTAGCTTCATCNTCAACCTGAGAGGANAGTTTGTTTCTTTTATCAAACATGGTTAATAAAATTCCTCTTATACATAACCTCGGGTTNAGGTTTTCTTTAATCCTATCAATGGTTTTAGTTAATTGTGTAATTCCCTCTAAAGCAAAGAACTCCGTTTGAAGTGGAACTAAAATTTCATCTGCTGCAACTAATGACATTATGGTTAAAAGACTTAAGGATGGTGGACAATCAATAAATATGTTTTCATATTTTGAGATAAATTTATTTTTTTCATTCTTTAGAATTTCTTTTAAAATAAATGCNCGGTTAGAGTCGTTGGCAGTTTCTACTTCTAGGCCTGAAAGATTTACATTGGATCCTATTAAGTCTAATCCTGATACATTGCTTTCTTGTATAACCTCTTCAAGAGAAACTTTGCCAATTAACATATTGTAAACATTTTTAAAATCGTCACTGTTTGATTTTCCTAATCCTGTAGTGGCATTAC
This sequence comes from Candidatus Pelagibacter sp. TMED203, assembly GCA_002171845.1. Classification (GTDB taxonomy): domain Bacteria; phylum Pseudomonadota; class Alphaproteobacteria; order Pelagibacterales; family Pelagibacteraceae; genus Pelagilacustribacter. Next base: position 29,405 of record NHJA01000012.1, on the reverse strand, counting down.
CTTGAGGATCAAGATCAATTACCAAAATTTTTTTACCCTTCAATGCTAGGGTGCTGGCAAGGTTAATTGCGGTTGTAGTTTTGCCAACTCCGCCTTTTTGATTAATTACCGATANTATTGATCTATCCATTTATTATTTAACTGTCTCAGCAATAATTATTTTAGATTCTTTATCTGTTATGCTGTTTATCAATCTATACTTATGATTATGTCCTTTAAAAGCACTTTTTATNTTTTCCTGTGNATCTTTTCCCTTAAGAATGATTAATTTATGAGGTTTAGNAGCTTTTTCACGTGAAATTTCAAGAATTTTGGGTAATTTTTTGAATGCCCTGCAAACTATGTAACTNCTCTCTAGCTTATGAGATTGATAGTCATTCTCATATAAGCTAAACTCAATAGAGATTTTTTGTTTGATACTACTTAGAAATTTACATTTTATTTTAGACTTTTCATAGAGTTTCACGTGAAATTTTGAGTTCTTATTAAATATTGCTAAAATTATTCCTGGAAATCCTCCTCCAGTTCCTAAATCAGACAGTGATAAATCTGATTTAAAATCAATAAAATTTATTAATTGGGCTGAATCTAGTATATGTCTATGCCAAACATCTTTCTCAGATTTCTTTGATATTAAATTGTATTTTAAATTGAATGATAGNAGCTCATTTTTGAAAATTTCCAATTTCTGGATATCGTTTGGACTAAAATTTAACTGTTCAGANAGGTAATTTTTTACACTTAACTCATTCATCAAGCNGAGGCTTTAACTTTATGTTTTTTAACNTANCCTAAAAGAATTATAGCNGCTGCAGGAGTGACACCATCTATCCTTAATGCTTGCCCAAGTGTCTTGGGTCTAATTTTCTCGAGTTTTGACTTAATCTCATTGGATAAACCACTAAAAGAGGCGTAATTAATGTTATTAGGTATTAACAAACCCTCGTCCCTCTTAAAGGCTTCTATGTCATTTGACTGCTTTTTTAAGTATCCAGAGTAATGAGCATCTATTTCAACCTGATAATCTATTTGATGTCCAAAATNTGGAATATNAGCCCATATTGATCTAATCAAGTTTAAATTTACTTCTTTCATTCCCAAAATCTCAAGAGCAGATCTTTTCACTCCATCTTTCGCGATCTTAATAGAAAANTTTGAAGCTTTGGTAGGAGTAATAAAATTATTTTTAAGCGCGGCAGTTATTTGTACTAAATTTTTTTGTTTATCTANAAAAACTTTTTGTCTTAATTTCTGAACTAATCCTATTTTAATTCCTAAAGGTGTAAGTCTTTGGTCAGCATTATCTGCTCTAAGTTGCAACCTATACTCAGCTCTCGACGTAAACATTCTATATGGCTCTGAGACACCTTTGGTAATCAGATCATCAATCATTACACCTATATAAGAATCAGATCTGTCTAAAATAAATTCCTTTTCATTTTTAACCTTGAGTGCNGCATTTACTCCTGCTATTANGCCCTGCGCCGCTGCTTCCTCATATCCAGTGGTTCCATTAATTTGTCCTGCTAAGAANAGAGATTTAATTTTTTTTGTTTCCAATGTTGCTTTTAACTCACGAGGATCTACATAATCATACTCGATTGCGTAACCAGCCCTTTTCATCTTAACCTGCTCTAAACCCTTGATTTTAGNTAAAATTTTAAGCTGTATCTCTTCTGGAAGGGATGTTGATATTCCATTTGGGTAAACAGTACTGTCCTTTATTCCCTCTGGTTCCAGAAATATTTGATGATGGTGTTTGTCTCTAAACTTTACTATTTTGTCCTCTATTGAGGGACAATATCTTGGTCCAACTCCTTTAATGCTACCAGAATACATTGCACTCTTAGAAATGTTTTCAGATATTATCTTATGAACTTCATCGTTTGTATGAGTAATGCCACAAGCTATTTGTTTATTTAAAAGCTTGTTAGTCAAAAAAGAAAAAAAATATGGACTTACGTCAGCTTCTTGCATCTCTAACTCAGAATAATCAATCGTGTTTCCATCTAATCTTGGAGGAGTACCTGTTTTTAATCTACCTATTTGCATTTCAAATGTTGCTAATTGTTCGCTTAAACCTGTTGACGGTTTTTCATCATATCGACCAGCTGGAATTTTTGATTCACCGATATGAATTAATCCATTTAAAAAAGTACCAGTGGTTAAGATTAGTTCTTTAGTTCTAATCTCATTGCCGCTCTGACAAACAAAACCTGTTACTTTACTACCATCAAATAAAAATTTGATTACAGGGTCAGCTATAACTTTTAAATGTTTATAATTAAGCAAAATTTTTTGCATATGCTCTTTGTACAANGCTCTGTCTGATTGAGTTCTTGGCCCTTGTACTGCTGGACCTCTACTTCTATTTAATAATCTAAATTGAATACCTGATTTATCAGTTACTGCGCCCATCACTCCGTCCAATGAATCTATTTCTCTGACGAGATGACCCTTACCAAGACCTCCTATCGCTGGATTGCACGACATTTCTCCTATGGTCTCTATTTTATGAGTAAAAAGTGCAGTATTTACACCCATTCTAGCTGATGCTGCTGCTGCCTCGCATCCAGCATGTCCGCCTCCTATAACTACTACATCATAGCTTTGTTTGGTCATGAAGTGAATGTAACGCTCTTAATTAGGATTACAAGTAGTATTTTATTTACCTATACAGAAATCTTTAAATATGGACCCGAGTATTTCTTCTACATCCACTTTNCCTGCAATACTACCGAGATGCCTGGTAGCCATCCTTAAGTCCTCAGCAGCTAGTTCAAGGTCTTTACCTTTATCTTTTTGTAAAAAATTGTTCAATTCCTTTAAACATTCGTTTAGCTTGACTCTATGTCTTTCTCTTGTGATTAAAACATTATCGTTTTTTGGTGAAAATTTCTTACTGAGTTTTTCCTTAACCTTATCAATTAATTTATTTATATTTTTATTATCCTTTACTGAAGCTAAAACTGTATCTGCNTCAAATTTATGATTTTGTTTATTTTGAACGTCTGATTTATTTAATAGAACTATGCTATCTTTGTTTATCATTTTTTTGATTTCTTTATTGATATTTTTTGAACAATTATCAATAACTACTATATTTAAATCTGACTCTTTGGACTTTCCTAATGCAAGAGAAATACCTTTTTTTTCAACTTCATTTTTTACATCTCTTATGCCCGCTGTATCAGCGAGAATTACGGGATATCCATCTAAGTTTAAGTAAGTCTCAATGACGTCTCTTGTTGTTCCAGCTTCATCTGATACTATAGCTACTTCTCTTTTTGAAAGTANGTTCAGTAGAGATGATTTCCCTGCATTCACTTGACCTGTTATTGAAACGCGAAATCCATTTCTTATTTTTTCTCCGATTTTGTTATCCTCTATAATATTTGAAATTTCTTTATGGATCTCTTTGATAGATTTGTGTGCATCTTTTAATACTTTTTCAGGTAAGTCTTCTTCTCCAAAATCAATTTTTGCTTCAATATATGCTAGTGACTTAATTATTTTGTCTCTTAAATTATTGTAATAATTGAAGATATTGCCTTGAATTAGTTTTACTGCTTGTTCTCTTTGAAGCTCTGTTTCAGAGTGTATTAAATCTCCAATGTTTTCAGCTTTTAATAAGTCAATTTTATCATTTTGAAAAGCTAGCTTTGTAAATTCACCGGGTTCGGCTAATCTGCAGTTGNTTTGCTCTGATAAAACTCTTAATAGACCATTAATAACTGCATTACTTCCATGAATTTGGAGTTCAGCGAGATCTTCGCCTGTGTAGCTATTTGGCCCTGGAAACCACAATAATAGAGCCTCCGGGTCTATTATATTATTATTTTTTGGATTGTAAAATTTACAAAAATTAACCTCGTTCGATTTAATATTTTTTAATTTAGTAAGTTTTTGACAAATTTTTAAAGTTTCTTTTCCTGAGATTCTTACTATAGCTATTCCAGAAGGACCTCTNCCTGATGATAAAGCGTAAATATTCATAGATCTAAAAAGACAAGCCTTGATTTGAGATAATCTTACTTAATTTTTTTAATGCTTCATTGTTTCTAATATTTTTAATAATAGTTTCTTTAAATGGATCTAAATATTTATTTCGTTTAAAAAAATTGTGAGCAAAATCAATACTTAAACCCATAATTATATTTTCTGGCTTACGGCTTTTGTAAAAATCACTTAAAGCATAACTATTCTTAATAGATATGCCNAATGTNGAGTAATATTCTATAATTTCTTTTAACTTTTTTATATCTCTAAGAACAAGATTAAAACCTTGTCCGGCAACTGGATGTATAGTGTGGAGCCCCTCACCTAAAATTAAAATATTTTTCTCATGATACTGCCCCTTTAAACCAAGTGATATAGGGTAAGATTGAGTGTTGGTAATGTTTATGTTTTGTTTTGTTTTTAAAATTTCTAATATTTTATTTTTAACTAAATGATTAATCTTTTTTGAGTTGTCTATATAAAATTCTTTTTTTAAGCTCCAAACAAAAGAAAAATAATTCTTTGAAAAAGGCAAAATGGCTAGTGGTCCTTCTTTTAGAAAAAATTGACTAGTATTTAATTTCTTCAATTTATGTTTAACATAACCAGTAACTGCTACCTCTCTATAATCTTTGCTTATAGATCTTCCTTTTACTATTGTATTATAAATTTTTGAATTTCCTCCTAAACAAAGAATTGATAAATCAAATTTTTTAAGATCCTCTAAATTGTTTATTTTTTTTCGAGTAATTTTAATTTTTTTCTTTAAGATCTCCTTCAATATAATATTTTTAATTTTATCATTTTCAAAAACATACATAAGATTAGAGTTCTTTTCGTTAAGGTTTAAGAAATTTATTTTTTCTTTAGCTGTTTCGTAAAAGAGTTCTATGTCTTTCGATGGCCAGAATAAATTACTGTTAAGACGAGTGATATTTTCTTTTATAAATTTATAATTTGTATCAGAAATTGCAGTAGTTCTTTTATCGCGGTTTTTTGATGTTTTTTTAGCTATTAAATTTACTTCTACTCCTGGAACTTGACTTATTGCAATAGCGGTCATTAACCCTGATAGTCCGTCCCCAACAATGCATATTCTTTGTTTATTCATATTAAAATTTTTAACACTTTCATAAAAATGGTAAAAAGTAAGCTTAATGATTCGTTATGAATGCTAACTTTTTAAATAGTGTAACAAATTTTTTAAAAAAACGAACCTTCGAGTTATTAGGTTTATTGCTAATTTTTATAGGTATCGCTCTCTCNGTCTCTTTTATAACCTACTCACCAAACGATCCTTCCTTTGTGTATGGAGAAAATAATACAAATATAAAAAATTTTTTTGGAATATATGGGAGTATTATTTCTGATTTTCTTCTTCAAAGTTTCGGCATAACCTCATTTTTAATTTTAGTTACTATGATTTCTTGGGGAATTAATTTGTTGTTGAAGAAAGAAATTAGAAAAATATTATTAAAACTATTCTGTGTAGTTTTATATATTATTTCAGGATGTATTTTTATTTACATAACTTTCAACAATTCTTTCTGGCTTGTTGATAATGGTAATTCCGGTTTTGTAGGAAAAATTTTGTATAATTTAATTTATAATAGTTTTCCAATAGTTGATAATCAGTATTCAGCTCTTTTTTTCATTTCTTTAACAGCTTTATTTTTTTTGATTGGATCAAACATAAGTATCATAAGTCTTGGAAAGAAATTACAAAAAGTTTTTAAACTTTTACTTTGGTCCAATAAAAATAAAATAAATAATGATTTGACAGAAATAAATATAGAAGAGAATGGGGGAAAAAAATCAAAAGAAAGTTTTTTAGAAAAAGCACAACAGTCTTTTATGTTTGAGAAAGAGACCAAAAAAGATTTAACACCTAAAAAAGAGTTCAGGCTCCCTGTTATTGATTTACTTGAAAAAAATAACTCTAAAATTAGTATTTCAAGTATTTCCAAAAATCGTCCAGATGCTGCGTTTATGGAAAAAATCTTACTGGATTTTGGAATTGAGGGGAAAATAAAAAAAATTAATAATGGTCCTGTTGTTAGTTTATATGAATTCGAACCTGCGCCTGGAGTTAAAGTTTCAAAAATAATCAATCTTTCAGATGATATAGCTAGAAATACAAGCTCTACATCGACAAGGGTCTCTACCATTCCTGGAAAAAACACTGTCGGAATTGAGATACCAAATGATCAGAGAGAAAATGTTGTTTTAAGAGAAATAATCTCAAATGATAAATTTAAAAACAGGGAAATTAAATTACCATTAGCTTTAGGAAAAAATATCTCAGGAATTCCAATTATAGGTGATTTGACTTCTATGCCTCATCTTTTAATTGCTGGTACGACTGGGTCNGGTAAATCAGTTTGTATCAACACTATAATTGTATCTTTGCTTTACAAGTTAAGCCCTGATTTGTGTAAATTTATATTGATTGATCCTAAGATGTTGGAACTTTCAAGCTATGAAGGAATACCNCATTTATTGTGTCCTGTTATTACAGATGCAAAAAAAGCGACTTCAGCTTTAAATTGGACTGTAAGAGAGATGAACAATCGATATAAATTAATGAGCAAAGAAGGTGTAAGGAANATTGATGGTTATAATTCCAAGCATAAACTTAAAATGCCTTACATTGTAGTGGTTGTTGATGAAATGTCAGACCTCATGCTAGTTGCTGGAAAAGAAATAGAAAATTACATCCAAAAGCTATCTCAAATGGCTAGAGCAGCTGGAATTCATATTATAATGGCAACTCAAAGACCTAGTGTAGATGTAATAACTGGTACTATCAAAGCAAATTTCCCAACAAGAGTTTCCTTTCAAGTCAGCTCGAAGATAGACAGTCGAACAATATTAGGTGAACAAGGTGCAGAACAACTTTTAGGTAAAGGTGATATGTTGTTTATGTCATCAGCAAACAGAATATTTAGGATTCATGGNCCTTACGTTTCTGAAAAAGAAATAGAAAAAATAACAAGTATTTTAAGAGCACAAGGAGAGCCCGATTATATAGATGAAATCACTATTGATAACAAATCTGAAAGTTCAGAATATTTTTCTTCCGACGATGAAGATAATCTTTATCAAAAAGCAGTTGAAATAATTAAAAGTGAAGGCAAAGCTTCAACAAGCTTTTTGCAAAGAAAACTTCAAATAGGTTATAATAGAGCAGCTAGAATTATTGATATGATGGAAGAAAAAGGCATTGTTAGTAAGGCAAATCATGTTGGTAAACGTGAAGTTCTTTAAAAAAAAATTTTTAATTCCTATATTCATTTTATTATCGTTTAATCTTTATGCGAATGAAAAGGATCAAATCATTGAACAATTGATTAGCTTGAACTCTTTAGAATTTACATTTGAACAATTGGTTAATGAATCNNTTGAGAAGGGTAGTTGCCTTTTAAAATTTCCAGGGAAATTAAAATGTAATTATTTTGATAACAAACAGAAAGAGCTTGTTNTAAATAATAAAAAGCTAGCAATTACACAGAAGAGGTATAATAAAACATATCACTATCCTTTTTCTAAATCTCCTTTTTTGAATATTCTTTACAAAGATAAACTATTAGAAATAGTTCGGGCAGGGGATGTAGAACGAACTGATCAATTAATAAAGCTCATTTACTTAAGCGAAAATGAAATAACTTTTTTATTTGACAGAGAAACATTTGATCTAAAAGGATGGAATATTATGGATCAATACAATAATAACATAAATTTTTCTTTAAATATTGTAGCTAAAAACGGTAGCTTTAAAAAAGGTACTTTTAANGTCCCCGAACTGAACTAAGCAACAAAATCTATTTCTTCTTCTTTAAAAATTTCAAAACCTTTAGATTTATAATTTTGTAATGCATGTTTATGATCTAAACTGCAAGTATGCACCCACATCCTTTTAGGATTTTTTCTAGAGGCGCTAGCTATTGCATGATTTAGGAGCATAGAGCCAAGTTTTAAACCTCTGAATTCTTTAAGAATGCCCATATTTATTAATTCTACCTCGTTAGATTTTGNATGATATTCCTGTTCATAAAATCCTACTAAATTTGCATTTTCTTCTTTTCCTGTTTTTAAAATGTGAGTTTCAAGATTATCATTTTGAACATACNNAAACCATTCTCTTTCTGACCAGGCTAATCTATCTCTCCAGAAATGATCGACACCTATTTGTTTGTAAAAGAACTTATTATATTGAAAGTCCTTTTTTTCATCTAAAATAATTTTATAATTTTCTGGTATATTTAAATCAACTGGATTTGAAAAATCTTTTATTTCTAAAAAATATCTTTTAACTTTAGAAGTCATCAGTTTACCATTTTACCTATTTTTTCACCTGCAAATATATGAAAGTGTAAATGGGGTACTTCTTGACCCCCATCGCTTCCAATATTTGTCAAAGCACGATAACCTTTATCTTTAGCTCCCATTAAATTTGAAACATAGGTGATGGCTTTACTAAGTTCAACTATTTCTTTGTCAGAGGCTTTGTTATTAAAGTCGTCTATGTCTACATACTCCCCTTTTGGAATAACTAAAACATGCACTTTTTTTTGAGGACTTATGTCATGAAATGCCAACACATGATCATTTTCATATACTTTCTTGCATGGAATCTCTTCTCTAAGTATTTTAGCAAATATATTATTTTTATCGTAACTCATTTTTGTCTCTTTTTAAGTTCGTTCATCACATCTTCGATTTTGATATTATTAGCTTCAAGATAAACCATCAAATGATAAATTACATCAGCTGCCTCGTGTATTTTATTAGAGTTTTTCTCTACAGACTCTATTAATTCTCCTATCTCTTCCTTAACTTTAGCAACGCTAAGGTTTTTATCGTTTAGAAGTTTATTAGTATAAGATTGATCCGGAGAAGAGTTTTTTCTTTCTCTTATTGTTTTTATTAACTGTTCTAGATTTTCAAACATTTTATAATCTTACAGATACATTTTTAGAATTCAAATATTCTTTAGCTTCCTTAATTTTGTATTCACCGTAGTGAAAAATAGAAGCTGCCAAAACTGCACTTGCTCCTCCTTTTACTATGCCATCGTATAAATGATCCAATGTTCCAACTCCCCCAGATGCAATAACAGGGATATTAGTGCTCCTAGTAATTTCTTTTAATAGATCAACGTCGTAACCAGATTTAGTTCCGTCTTTATCCATTGAAGTTAATAAAATTTCGCCCGCTCCATTGAACTCTATTTGTTTAGCAAACTCCACAGCGTCAATACCTGTTTTATTTCTTCCGCCATGTGTAAATACTTCCCATTTATTTTCTGAAACTTTTTTTGCATCAATGGCAACAACAATACATTGAGATCCAAATTTTTTTGATGCCTCTTTAACAAATTCTACATTCTTGACAGCTGCGGTATTAATGGAAACTTTATCTGCGCCAGCTAACAACAGATCAGTGATATTTTGAATTGTTCTAACACCACCTCCAACAGTTAGAGGAACAAAGCATTCTTTTGCAGTTTTTCTAACAATATCTATGATTGTATCTCTATTTTCATTTGATGCAGTAATATCAAGAAAACAAATCTCATCAGCTCCACCGTCACTATAAATTTTAGCCTGTTCAACTGGATCTCCGGCATCTTTTAATTCAACAAAGTTAATACCTTTAACAACTCTTCCATTTTTAACATCAAGACAAGGTATAATTCTATTTTTAAGCATTGATCTCCTTCGCTAACTCATCAAGTTTAATATCACCATCATAAATAGCTTTACCAACTATTATACCTTCAATTTTTTTATTATTTAAATCTTTCGCCTTCTTAATGTCATTTATTGAAGAAACTCCACCTGATATGACAACTGGGCAATTAGAAATTTCAGCAATTTTAACTGTCTCTTCATAGTTGGGGCTATTTTTCATTCCGTCTCTATTTATATCTGTAAAAATAATTCTGCTAACGCCAAAATCATTCACTTCTTTAAGGTAGTCTGTAGTTTTAATATTTAAATTTTCTTTCCAGCCAGACACTGAGAGATTTCCATCCTTTGCGTCTAATCCTAAGGCAATCTTATTTTTAAACTTTTCACATGCTTCTTTTAAAAATTCTTTATTTTTAATTGCACCGCTACCTAAGATCACTTTCTCTGCTCCTGTTTCAATATACTGNTTAATATTATCTATATTTCTTATTCCGCCGCCTATTTCAATTTTCAAATCATATTTTCTTACTATTTCTTGAATAATATCTAGGTTAACTGTTTTACCGGTTAACGCGCCATCTAAATCAACAATGTGTAAGTTTTTAAAACCATGATCTTTGTATTTTGCTGCTTGATCAACTGGTGAAGTATTATATTCAGTTTTATTTTCAAAGTCGCCTTTGATTAATCTTACGCACTTCTTATCTTTAATATCTATTGCTGGAAATATTTTCATAATTACAAATCTAAAAAATTTTTAATTATATTTAAACCAGTTTTATCACTCTTTTCGGGGTGAAATTGCGTACCGAACAAATTTTCTTTTTCGATTGAACAAACAATTTTTGATGAATAATCAGTTGTTGCTGAAATGACTGATNTATCATCAGGAATAAATTCATAACTATGTACAAAATACATGTGAGATTTATTTTTTATGTCCTTAAATAATTTGCTTTCTTTTTTTATCTCAATTTCGTTCCAACCAATGTGTGGGAGTTTGAATTTTCCATTTTGGTTATCTATCTTAGATACTTTTCCTGAAATCCAGCCTAATCCTTTTGTTTCAGCTTCTTCATAACCAATATCAGCAAACATTTGCAAACCAACGCAAATTCCTAATAGCGGTTTTTTCTTCGTAATTACAAATTCTTTAAGAGTATCAACTAATCCGTTAATATTGTTTAGAGAATCAACGCAGCTTTTAAATGAACCTTGACCAGGTAGAACAATTTTATCGCTAGCATTTATTTTTTTAATATCTGAAGTTACTTCTAGATTGACTTTGCCTTTAGCGACCTCTGTAAAAGAGTTAATGACTGAGCTAATATTGCCCGATTGGTAGTCAACGATTGTGACATTCATTTATTTATAAAGAGCCTTTTGTAGATGGCACAGAGTTTTTTATTCTTTTATCTATTTCAAGTGCATCTTTTAGAGATCTTGCTAAACCTTTAAANCATGACTCTATTTTGTGGTGGCTGTTATCACCATAAATATTTTCTATGTGTAAAGTAACTCCTGCAGATTGTGAAAATGCTTGAAACCATTCCTTGAATAGCTCAGTGTCCATCTCGCCTAACTTTTCAACCGCTAAATCTACTTTCCAAATTAAATAAGGTCTATTAGATACATCGATTGAAACTCGGCTTAATGTTTCATCCATTGGTATCATAGTTGAGGCATATCTTGTTATACCTTTTCTATTACCTGCAGCTTTTTTGATAGCTTCTCCAATAGCGATACCTGTATCTTCAGTAGTGTGGTGAAGATCAATGTGAGTATCACCTTTGGCTTTAACTTCGATATCAATTAAGGAATGCTTTGATAACTGCTCAAGCATGTGATCAAGAAAGCCTATTCCAGTTTTAATATTGTATTTGCCTTTGCCATCAATATTAACTGCTACAGAAATATTAGTTTCCTTAGTTTTTCTTATAATTTTTGCTTTTCTTGTCATAAAAATCAGAAAATATAATCAAAGATATATAATTAAATGGTCATTTTAGCAATAAATCCAAATTATCTATTGAAGAAATAAAATTAATCTCCACATACAATATCATGAATACAGCTGAAAAATGGCATGGAACAACCATTGTATTACTTAGAAAAAATAAACAAACTGTAGTAGCAGGGGACGGTCAAGTTAGTTTAGGAAATACAGTTCTAAAAAGTAAGGCTAAGAAAGTTAGAAAAATTGACAAAAGGGGAGTAATAGCAGGTTTTGCTGGATCTACTGCTGATGCATTAACTTTATTTGAAAGACTAGAAGCAAAACTTGAAAAACATGCAGGGAATCTACCNAGNGCCGCNGTAGAACTTGCTAAAGATTGGAGAAGCGATAAATACTTAAGAAGATTAGAGGCTTTGATGGCTGTAGCTGATAAAGAAACCAGCTTTATTATTTCTGGAACCGGTGATGTTTTAGAACCAGAAGATGGAATAATTGGAATCGGTTCTGGTGGAAACTATGCATTAGCTGCCGCTAAAGTATTAATGGAAACTGACTTAAGTGCTGAGGAAGTTGCTAGAAAATCAATAAAAGTTGCTTCGGATATTTGTGTATTTACAAATAACAACGTAACAGTAGAAAAAATTTAAAAATGCCAGGAAGTAAAAAAATTACCAACTTAAATTTAGTAAAAGACAGTAAAAAGAAAACTGACTCAAAAGTAAGTGCTTTGTCTCCTAGAGAAATTGTNTCTGAGTTAGACAGGTATGTGATTGGTCAAAAAGAAGCAAAAAAAGCAGTAGCAGTAGCNCTTAGAAATAGATGGAGAAGACAAGCGTTAACTGATGAAATGAAAGAAGAAGTTTTACCTAAAAATATTTTAATGATCGGGCCAACAGGCGTGGGAAAAACAGAGATTTCTAGAAGATTATCTAAGTTAGCAGAGGCTCCTTTTATAAAAGTTGAAGCAACTAGATTTACTGAGGTTGGCTATGTAGGTAGGGACGTAGAACAAATTATAAGAGATTTGATCGAGATAGCTATCGCCATGGAGAGAGAGAAAAAAAGAAAAGAGGTAAACGCTAAAGCGCAATTAGCAGCTGAGGAAAAAGTTTTAGATGCTTTGGTAGGAAACAAAGCAAGCGTTGCCACTAGAGAAAGCTTCAGAAAAAGACTTAGAAACGGGGATTTGGATAATAATGAGATTGAAATTGAAGTTAATCAAGGTGCATCAAACATGCAAAGTTTTGAAATTCCAGGAATGCCAGGAGCCAATGTAGGTATGGTTAATATTGGAGAAATTTTAGGAAAATCGATGGGCAACAAAAAAGGTAAAAAGAAAAAAATGAATGTGAAAGAATCCCATGAAATCTTAGTTGCTCAAGAGTCAGACAAAATGATTGAGGAAGACAAAATAGTAAAAGAGGCAAAAAAATACACTGAAGAAAATGGAATAGTTTTCTTAGATGAAATAGATAAAGTGTCAGCTAGGGGTGATAGAGCAGGTGGAGATGTCTCAAGAGAAGGAGTTCAAAGAGACTTGCTTCCACTTATCGAAGGCACAACAGTGAGTACAAAACATGGTCCAATCAAAACAGATCATATTTTGTTCATTGCATCAGGTGCTTTTCAATTAGCAAAACCCTCAGATTTGCTGCCTGAACTTCAAGGTAGATTACCAATAAGGGTTGAGTTAAGTGCTCTTAATGAAGAGGACTTTAAAAGAATTCTAAAAGAACCAGATAATAGTTTAATTAAACAATATAAAGCATTACTTAAAACAGAAAATGTCGACTTAGATTTTACAGAGGATGGTATTGATATGCTTGCTAAGTTATCTGCAGAAATAAATACGTCTGTAGAAAATATTGGAGCGAGAAGGTTGCATACTATAATTGAAAAAGTTTTAGATGATATAAGTTTTAATGCCTCTGATAAGCCAGGGGAGAAAATTACTATAAACAAGTCTTACGTTGAAAAAAATCTAGGTAATTTAGTAAAAGACACTGATTTATCGAAATTTATTTTATAATTTTTTAAGCTTAATAATTAAAGCACCTTCTCCACCGTCTTTTTTATCCGCCGATACAACACTATGTACTAATCCAGAAAGCTCAGGTGTAGACTTTATATAATCTGGTATTGAATGCCTTAATTTACTTAAATCTTCCGATTCAAATACGTTTTGTTCAGTTTTAGAATGAATGCCCTTGCCGGTAACAATTAATATTTCTTTATACCTTTTTTCAAAGCAAAGCTTTATAATTTCTTTAACTTTTTTATTTGCTTCTTCTAAGTTAAAGCCATGGAAATCAAATTTATATCTTTCTTTATTTGAAGATTTTTCATCCTGCCGATCCTTATCAAAAATATCTTTTGGGTTTTTTATATATTCTTCCCAGTCTTTTTGATTGGTTTTAGATAAAATATCTTTTTTTTTCACTTATTGCTGACAATTTCAGCTAAGTACCAATTGGGTTTTTTGCTAAACACATTTCTAGAGAATTTCCAGTGATCTGTGACTGTCTTAATTTTATCTGGATTACCTTCGATAATTTTATTTTCTTTGTCTCTTTTAACAGAGATTATTTCGCATACAAATTTAACGGTTGCATAAAATTCATTTTTAATTTTTTCAAATTTCTCTAATTTTGATTGTTTAAAACCTACAAAAGTAAGTTCTGATTTTATATTTTCTTTCTCTCTTTGAATGATAGCTGACTCAAAGTTTGATGACATTTGAGAAGTTAATAAACTTTTTAAATTTTTCTTATCTCCTTTAGCAAAGGCAGTAATAATACTCTCATAGGCTATTTCTGCTCCTTTTAAAAACTTTTCTTTCTGTTCTCCTTCTAAACCTGTCTCTTCGAACTTTTCTTCTTGAACATTTTCTTTTTTAAATTGTTCAAATTTTCTCTCACTAAACCCACTAAATACCTTGTCTTCATGGCCAGTTTTTCTACCTAGGATATTTCTCAATCTTAAGATTATAAATCCTGCTATCATTGCTAATAAAATTATGTCTATATATCCAAAATTATTACTCATAGTTTGATAAATATACATGAATAATATATTTTTGTAATAGACAAATGAACTCATTATTGCTTACCATTATTGGCTTACCTATTTTAGAAATATGGATTATGATTAAGGTGGGCACACAAATAGGTGCTCTCAATACTATATTATTAATATTTTTAACTGCGATATTAGGTCTTTATTTCGCTAGAGTTCAGGGTCTGAACACTATTAAGTCAGGCTTTTACAATTTATATCAAAATAAAATTCCAATATACGAAATTATCTCAGGAGCATCTATTGCAATAGCTTCTGTTTTTTTAATTATACCGGGATTTATGACTGACTTTATTGGTTTTGTTTTACTAATTCCCTTTACTAGAAAACTGATTATAAATCATTTATTGAAAAACTATCAGCCAAAAAATCAGCACAACGACATTGTCGATGGTGAAATTATAGAAGAAAAAGAAATTATAGAAAAGAAAAAAGAAAAAGATGAGCTATAAAATAGTAGGGAAATATATTAAGGATTTAAAATTTACTATTGCTGACCCAAAAGACTTTTTCTTACTAACAAAGAATATTTCTAATTATAAAATAAAGATTGATATAAAGAGCAAAAGTTTTAAAGAAAAAATGATTGAAGTTGAAACTACTCTTTCTCTTAATCCAACAAAAAGCAATTTTGATGAAATTGATGTTAAGATCGTTTATTCAACTATAATTGAGTTAGATATAAATCTTAATGATAAAAAAGAATTAGAAAATATTATTTTAGTAAAAGTGCCCTCAGAGATTTATCCTAATATTAGAGAAATATTTATTTCACTTTTTGAAAAATCTGGTTTTAAAGACGTTAAAATAGACAGAATTGTAGATTTTGAAAAACTTTATCTTCAAAATCAAAATTAATAAAAATTTTTTTTTAATTCATTTTTAAGAAAATTTTTATGCTTTATCAGCTCTTCTGAGCTAGGCTTTATAATTTTTTTGCAATACTTTAAATTATCTCTTTCTACTTCATTAGTACTGCCTTCATCTTTTTCATTAAAAAATAGTTTAGGCTCTTTAACATCGAGCAAATTAATATATACTTCTCTTAGTAATTCGCAGTCTAAAATAGCGTTATGTTTTACTCTTCTTGATAAATCGATATTAAATCTTTTACAAAGCCCATCCAGAGAATTTGATGCGCCAGGATATTTGCCTCTAGCTATCTCTAAAGTATCAATAACATTATCTTTTTTTATTTCATTTTTTTTGATTAGTTTAAGTTCGTGATTAATAAATCCTAAGTCAAAAGGAGCATTATGAATAATAATTTTTCTTCCTGCGATGAAGTTAATCAACTCATCTGCTATTTTTTCGAATTTATCCTTGTCCTTTAAAAACTTACCTGTAAAACCATGAATTTTTACAGCTTCTTCAGGTACATCTCTGCCAGGATTAATAAGTTTGTGAAAAAAATTTTTTGTTGGAACAAGATCTTTGGTCTCAATACATGCAATTTCAACTATTCTATGATTTTCTTTCAAAGATAAGCCGGTTGTCTCTGTATCTAGAAAAATTTCATTCATAGTCTTTTTTTTAATTTATTAACTTGTTTTTTTAAACTTTTAAAAGATTTATTATTATAAATTACATAGTCACAGTTTTTTATTTTTTTTTTATTTTTAAACTGTCTATTATCTAAAATTGTGAATATCTTTTTGTTTCCCCCTCTTCTTAAATATCTTCTTAATCTTAATTCTTTTTTTGCAGCAATATTTACGATTAAATCAAAATATTTGTTTAATTTGTTCTCAATTAAAAGTGGTATTTCGAAGATTTTTATTTTTCCTTTTTTTTTTAAAAATACCCTCATTTCTTTTCTTACCAAAGGGTGCACGACTAATTCTAATTCCTTTAATTTTTTTTTATCATTTTTGATAATACTTTTTATTTTTTGTTTAATCCCTTTTGCGTTTTTAATATTAAATTTTTTTTGGATTTTTTTGATAAAGTATTTTTTTGTATATAAATTTTTTACTGATTTATCAGCGCTAAAAACAGAGTATTTACCTCCTGAGATAAGTTTAGCAACCGTAGATTTTCCTGATGATAGGGTTCCAGTAATACCAATATTAATCATTTAAAATTTTTAACACTTTCTCGTCCACCTTGGGTTCAACTCCATTCCATATACTAAAAGAAAGTTGCGCCTGATAAGCAAACATCATTTTACCATTTTCAATTTGATTTCCTGATTTCTCCGCTTTTTGAAGAAAGTTTGTCTTAGATGGATTATATATAAGATCATAAAATAATTTATTTTTACCTAAACTTTTCAAATCTATATCAATATCGTCAGTTTTTTTAAGACCTAGACTTGTAGCGTTTATAATAATATCTGTGTCTTTAGTTATTCCCCAGTCTACTACCTCTATATTTGAATAAACTTTTTTAATTTCTTCAGCATATTTCTTTGTTCTATTGCTTACAAAAATCTTAGAAACGCCTAATTTTTTTAATGCATAGATAATTGAAGTTACAACACCGCCGGCTCCAAGAATAAGTGCTGATTTATTTTTAATTTTAAAATTTGTATATTGAAGAGCCTTTTTAAAACCATTGGCATCAGTATTCTCCCCAAATACTTTTCCATCTTTCCTGAATACCGTGTTTACAGATCTTGTTTCGTTAGCTAGTGGAGTAAGTTCGTCTAATAAAGGAATGATAACTTTTTTGAAAGGCAATGTAATATTTAATCCATCAACTTTACCAGACTTCACTTCATTTATAATTTCTTTTAGCTCGTCTTTAGCAAGAAGGGCTTTTTCATAAATGGCCTTAATGTTATGTAACTTCATCCAATAATTATGTATCTTTGGTGACAAAGAGTGCTCTATCGGATTTCCTATAACTAAAAATTTTTTCATTTTATCCTACTTAAATAGTCTTTTATTTTTTGAATGGGTAGACCCATTATACTATTTTCATCTCCTTCTATTTTGGAGAATAAATTTTTACCTCCCGCTTCTATTTGATAAACTCCGTAAGCATATAGTTCCTTGTCTTTAATTCTTTTTAAATATGATTTAATTTCTTCTAAATTAAGCTCCTTCATTGTTAACTTTGAGGCATCAGTGTAATTCCAAATCATTGACCCATTTTTTGAAATACAAACTGAACTAATTAATTGATGCTCCTGCCCATTAAGATCTTGAAGAATGTTTAGTGCTTCTTCCCTATTTTTTGGCTTTGAAATTAATTTACCCTTTAAATCTATTACGCTGTCAGCCCCAATTACATACGAGTTGGGTTCTTTTGTGCTAATCTTGTTAGCTTTTAGCTCTGCTAAATTCTTAGAAATTAACTCTGGACTTGCTTTCTCATTTTGTAAAGATTCTTTAACTTGGTCTTCATCTATATTCGCAGGCATGACTTCACATTTGATATTGTTTTTATCCAAGATCTCTTTTCTCACTCCGCTTTTTGATGCTAGAATAATTTTCATTTATTTTTTTTAATATCATGTATTTTTAAAACAGAAGCCGCTGTTTCTTCTATTGATTTACGAGTAACGTCTATCATTGGCCAATTATATTTTTTAAACAATTCTTTCGACTCTTCTAGCTCTTTCCTAATGGATTCTAAATTTGTGTAAGAGGGTAGATTTTTTTCATTCATAATAGCGACTCTATTTCTTCTAATGTCTGATAGTCGCTCAGCATCAGCAAATAAACCTACTACGCAAGCTGATAATTCTTTTTTTTTTTAATCCGCTTGGAATTTCTTGTTTATGTATGAGTGGAATATTCATGGTCTTATATCCCCTATTAGATAAATAGATAGAAGTTGGAGTTTTACCAGTTCTACTCACTCCAAGCAAAACTATGTCTGATTGATTTACATCCTCAGTTTTTTTTCCATCATCATGGGACATTGTAAATTGTATAGCCTCAATTCTTTTATAATAATCTTCGTCCATTACATGTTGTGCGCTGGGCGTGTGAGAGGCTTTTTGGTTAAGCAACTTTGAAAAGGTTAAAATTAAATTACCTAGCACCCCAAAGCAAGGTATGTTTTGGTTAGAGCTTATGGTTGCTAAATATTTTGCTAGTTTAGTCTCGACGATAGTGTAAAGAATTATTGAATTGTTTAAAGAAGCACACTCTTTGACAATTTTATCAATTTGTTGTTCTGTTCTAACAAACACGAATTCTTTTTTATTATAACTAAAGTTTGCAAATTGAGATTTGAGTGACAAAAATATTCTGTCTAATGTCTCTCCGGTTGAATCTGAAATTAAATATACGTTGTATTTTTCGGACATAAATATGTTGATATTTAAGTTATAATTCTGTTTTATACATTTTAATTTTTCCTTTAAAAAAAATATTAACATTAATTAACACATTTTTAACATCTTGTTGGATGTTAATATTTTTATTAAGACCATTAGATAAATGGTGATGTTTTTTTAAATTAAGCAAAAAAACTATATTTTAAGATATATTAATGGGAATAAAATGTGAGAAAATATGTATAAATAGTTATATCTCTTACAAACATGACCTATTACTAATACTACTCTTATAATTATATTATTATATTAATGAAGAAACTTAATAAATGTTTAATTAATAAAGACTGTTCATCATTACCTGTTTGGTTTATGAGACAAGCAGGACGATATCTGCCAGAATTTCGTAAAATAAGAAGTAAAAATCAAAATTTTGTAGAATTATGTCTTAATAGCGAATTATCTTCAGAGATCACGTTACAACCGCTAAAAAGGTTCAATCTTGATGCCGCTATTATCTTCTCAGATATTTTAATGGTGCCCTATGGATTAGGTCAAAATTTAAATTTTATAAAAAACGAGGGACCAGAATTGTCAAAATTTGATCTATCTATTTTTTTAAATAATAGTAAAGAAAATTTCACAAAAAAATTAAATCCTATTTATCAAGCAATTTCAAAAACAAGAAAGAAGCTTAACCAAGAAAAATCTCTTATATGCTTTGTTGGATCTCCATGGACATTATTATTCTACATGTTTAATGGAAAAAAAAATCTCAATTTTATAAATGATAAAAGCGTTGATCTTGAAATTATTTTAGAAAAATTAAATGAATACCTAACTTTACACATTGAAAATCAATTTAACGCAGGCGCCGATATTGTCCAGATTTTTGACTCGTGGGCTGGTTTAATACCAGAAAAAAATTTAAGCGAATATTGTTATATTCCTAATCAAAAACTAGTTGAGCACTGTAAAAAGATTAATCTTCCTGTAATTTGTTTCCCAAAAGGAATTAAAAAAAAATATAAAGAATTTTTAGAAATCGTAAAACCAAATGGACTTAATATCGATTATGATATTGATCCTATTTGGGCAAGAGACAATTTAACAAATGTGTGCTTACAAGGAGGAATGAGCCCAAAAATTTTATTAGAAGATGAAAAAACAATATTTTCAGAAGTTGATAAATATTTAAATATATTTAATAATTCACCTTATATATTTAATCTTGGTCATGGGTTGCTTCCCGAAACAAACCCAGACGTGCTTAAAAAGGTTATAGAAAGAGTAAGCTCATACAAATGAAAACAGATCACCCAAAAGTAAATTATGGAAAAACAGGAGTACTATTAGTTAATCTAGGAACTCCTAATTCAACTAGCTGGTTAGATATAAGAAAATATTTAAAAGAGTTTCTTTCAGATAGAAGAGTAATAGAAGTAAATCCGATAATTTGGAAAATAATACTAAATCTTTTCATTTTGACTTTTAGGCCAGGAAAGACAGCTAAAGCCTATAAAAAAATTTGGATGACAAAAGAAAACATGTCACCGCTTAGATACTTCACCATCATGCAAACAAAAAAACTAGTTGATAGAATTGGGTCAGAAAAATTAATATTAGATTTTGCAATGCGGTATGGAGATCCAAGCATAAAAAGCAAAATTGAAAAACTTAAAGATGCAGGCTGTGAAAATATAATTGTCTTACCTTTATACCCACAATACGCAGCCGCAACTACAGCTACAGTCTGTGATGAAGTTTACAGAAGCTTAATGAAAATGAGGTGGCAACCTAGTTTGCAAATCGTACCTCATTATGAGTCGGAGCAGCTCTATATCAAGGCATTAGTAAACAGCCTAAATAAAAAGATATCAGAAATTAGTTGGAAGCCAGATCTAATAATTGCATCTTATCATGGAATACCAAAAAAATACTTTGATAAAGGAGATCCCTACCAATGTTATTGTCAAAAAACTTCTAGACTAATTACAGAACAATTTAATAATAAAATTCCAATTAAGACTACCTTTCAATCTAGGTTTGGGCCACAAGAATGGTTGCAACCCTATACCGACAAAACCTTTGAAGCTTTACCAAAAGAAGGAACCAAAAATATCTTAGTTATTTGCCCTGGATTCTCATCAGATTGTGTCGAAACTTTAGAAGAAATTTTAATTCAGGGTAAAGAAAGCTTCATCGACGCTGGGGGTAAAAACTTTGATCTAGTTCCTTGCTTAAATGATAATGAGGATCACATAGACTTATTTCAACATTTAATAAAAAGATATCTCTTAATAAAATGAATGCGTATTTAACTTTTAAAGCCCTACATCTTATTGCAATAATTTCTTGGATGGCAGGCTTGTTATATTTGCCAAGAATATTTGTTTATCATTCTGAGACCTTAAATAATGAGGGACAAAAAGAAACATTCAAAATTATGGAAAAGAGACTTTTCTTTTATATTATGAACCCCGCTATGATTTTGTCGTGGATTTTTGGTTTATTATTATTGCACTCGATTGGTATACAAAGTCTTGCTGATTTATGGCTACAAATAAAATTAATTCTTGTAATTATTTTAACATTTTATCACTTCTTTTTGTTAGCTTGTCTAAGGCGTTTTTCTTTGAATACGAATACTTATTCTGCAAGATTTTATAGAATTATTAATGAAATCCCTACAGTAATACTAATCATTGTTATTTTCTTAGCAGTTTTTAAACCATTATAGGGGTTGAAAAATTTATAAAAACACCTATATTTAAATTACTTACCTTTATTAACAATCACTCAATATGAATCTACAACAATTAAAGCAAAAAACCCCAGGTGAATTAATTAATGAAGCTGAAAAGCTAGGTATTGAAAATCCTAGCACACTTCGAAAACAAGAAATACTTTTTGCTATACTAAAAAAGCTTGCCGAAAAGAACGAGCAAATAACTGGAGCAGGTGTTCTAGAAGTATTACAGGACGGCTTTGGTTTTTTGAGAGCTATAGAATCAAATTATTTACCAGGTCCAGACGATATTTATGTAAGCCCAAGTCAAATTAGAAGATTTGGTCTTAGAACCGGAGATTCAGTTGAAGGTGAAATAAGAGCTCCTAAAGATGCTGAGAGATATTTCGCGTTACTAAAAGTAAATCAAATAAATTTTGAAAATCCAGAAAAAGGAAGAAATAAGATAGCTTTTGATAACTTAACACCTCTCTATCCAAAAGAGCAGCTGAAAATGGAAATTGAAAAAAATGAAACAGAAAAGAAACCAGATCAAACAGCAAGATTAATTGATCTAGTTAGTCCAATTGGAAAGGGACAAAGGTCTCTAATTATTTCTCCACCAAAAGCAGGTAAGACAATTATTTTACAAAACATTGCAGATTCGATAGCTCGAAATCATCCCGAATGTTATTTAATGGTTTTACTTATAGATGAACGTCCTGAAGAAGTAACTGATATGCAACGTTCAGTTAAAGGCGAAGTAATTAGCTCAACTTTCGATGAACCAGCCTCAAGACACGTTGCTGTAGCTGAAATGGTTATTGAAAAGGCAAAAAGACTAACCGAACATAAAAAAGATGTAATTATCCTTTTGGACTCTATAACGAGACTTGGAAGAGCTTACAACGCTGTTGTGCCAAGTTCAGGTAAAGTTTTAACTGGAGGAGTAGACGCGAATGCTCTGCAAAGACCAAAAAGATTTTTTGGAGCTGCAAGAAATATAGAACAAGGTGGTTCTTTGACGATTATCTCTACAGCTTTAATCGATACTGGTAGCAGAATGGATGAAGTGATATTTGAGGAGTTCAAAGGAACTGGAAATTCTGAGTTGATTCTCGACAGAAAGGTTGCCGACAAAAGAATTTATCCTGCTATAGATATTACTCGTTCGGGCACAAGAAGAGAAGAGCTTTTATTTAAAAAAGAAGATTTAACAAAAGTAAATGTATTAAGAAGAATAATAAGTCCAATGGGAACAATGGACGGAATAGAGTTTTTAATGTCCAAGCTTAAAAATACAAAAAATAATGCTGATTTTTTTGACTCAATGAATAAAACTAATTAATTATCATTGAATAGTCATTTTTTCAGAACCGTTATTGTAAAGATAAAACTCAAGGATTTCTAATAAAGTTTTAGTTTTATTACCAATACTAACTGCTTCCAAAAGTTTTTGTTTTTCTTCATTAGAGATAGGAGCAATCATAGATATGGTATTGATTTGTTGAACCTGATCAAGTTTTTCAAATTCCTTCCAATTTAATATTAATCCTCTCTTTTTAAATAAATTTTTTGTCTTATCAAAAAGTAAATTTATCTCCTGTTTTTCAACAAGTCTATCGTCTTTTTTAGTATCTTGGTTAAACTTTTCATACGACACTTCAAATTCTCTGTAGAGTTTTTTATTTAAAATTTCTTTTTTAATTTCAAACCGAATGACACCAGTTAAATTTATTAAAACTCTATTGTCCTCACCCCTATGAAAGTCACTAATCTTGCCTAAACATCCTATTTTATAAACTTCATTACCATTTTTCTTCGATTGAACCATTCCCATTAATTTATCTTTTTTAATACAATCATTAACTAAATTCAGATATCTTCTTTCAAAAATATTTAGAGGTAAATTTGTTTTTGGAAAATATATTACTCCACTTAGAGGGAAAACAGGTATTTGCTTAGGAAAATCATCTTTCATAATTCAATTATAATATAAGATAACAACACTTGTAATCTTCTTTTTATGCGGCTAAATTTACTCATTAAATAAATGCGGGTATAGCTCAGTGGTAGAGCGTCTCGTTGCCAACGAGAAGGTCGAGGGTTCAAGTCCCTTTGCCCGCTCCAAAGAGGGAATAAGATGTCTGATTTAGCTGATAAAAAATGTGTTCCATGCGAGGGTGGCATACCACCATTTGATGTCGCAGAAATTCATAAATATCTTAAAAAAGTTGATGGATGGGATGTTAAGAAAAATAAAGTAGAAAGTTTTTTTATTGAAAAAGAATTTAAGTTTAAAAATTTTTTAGAAAGTCAGAATTTTGTTACTAAAGTTGGTGAAATAGCAGAAAGAGAAGGACACCACCCAGATATTTCTTTTGGATGGGGGTATGCAAAAATAAAAATATTTACTCATGCAATTAAAGGTTTAGCAGAGAGTGACTTTGTGTTAGCAGCTAAAATAGATAAAATTAATTAATGATTAAAATGTCTAGTGCCTGTTAAAACCATTTTTATATTGGCTTTATTTGCTGCTTCAATTACCTCTTTATCTCTAATTGATCCTCCAGGCTGAACAATAATTTTTACACCAGATTTAATTAAAGTTTTAATGCCATCGGCAAAAGGAAAAAACGCATCAGATGCAGCTATTGCATTTTTTAATCTCTTAGGCTGAAATTGCTTAGCCTTTTGTGTTGCAATCTTACAGCTATCCAAACGACTTGGTTGCCCCGCTCCTATACCGATAGTTGAGAAGTTGTCAGTTAAAACTATTGCATTAGACTTTATAAATTTACAAACATTGAAAGCAAATTCTATTTCTTTAATTTCTTTTTTCGATGGTTTGTTTTTTGTAACGAATTTTAAATCTTTTTTATTGAATATTATATTATCTTTATCTTGTAATAAGAATGAACCATTAAATAATTTTACAGCAGAGTTATTTCTATTTTTAAAATTAGATATATCTATAATTCTCAGATTTTTTTTTCTTTTTAAGATTCGTAAAGCTTTTGTATCAAAGCTTTTAGCAAGAATAACTTCAAAAAATGTTTTATTTAATTCATTAGCAATAGATTTATTTATTTTAAAATTGCAGGCAACAATCCCCCCAAAAGCACTTAAAGGGTCACTTGCCAAAGCGTTATTAAAAGAAATTATTGGTGATTTGTTAGAGGAAACCCCACAAGGATTTGCATGTTTTATTATAACTGTCGTTGGGATCTTTTTTATCGATAAAAGTATATCCAGTCCTGAAAAAATGTCATTATAGTTATTATAGCTTAAATCTTTACCACTGATTTTTTTTAAACCAATTTCATTATCGTTAAAATCATTTACATAAATTGAGCTTTGCTGATGCGGATTTTCGCCATATCTTAATTGTTCCAGTTTTTTTCCAAAGATAGTTTTTTTGTTAGGAAATTTAATATTTAGTTTATTATTAAACCAATGAGCTATTGTAGAGTCATAATACGCTGTCAAACCAAAAGCCTTGCTCGACATAAGCTCTCTAAATTTAAGACTGGTACTTCCTTTATATTTCTTTAGCTCATCGATTAATTTTGAATAGTCATTTTTTTCAGTAATTATAAGTACATCTTTATAGTTTTTGGCTGCCGCTCTAACCATTGTTGGACCGCCTATATCAATATTTTCAATTATATTTTTTTCATTTTTGGAGTTTAAAACACTGTTTTGAAAGGGATAAAAATTTACGACCACTAAGTCTATAGAAAGATATTTTTGCTTTTTCATTTCTTTCTTGTGTTTTTTATTAGATCTATTAAATAAAATTCCAGAATGGATTTTAGGATGTAAAGTTTTTACTCTTCCATCAAGCATCTCTTTAAATCCAGTATATGAGGAAACTTCTTCACATTTATACCCAAGCTTTTTAATAGTTTTGTATGTTCCGCCTGAACTAATAATTTCAATATTATACTTTTTTAGAACTCTTAAAATTTGATTTAAATCATTTTTGTCAGATACAGATATTAATGCGTTTTTTATTTTTCTTAACATAATCAGTTATTTTTTTTTATCTCCCAATCAATAGTTTGACTTTTATCAGAAAGATTACCATTAATAGTTATACAAAAATTATTTAATATTTGATTTCTTCCTAAAAATATACTTTTTTCTAAAGAAATTTTCTGATTTGGAGATGAAAAAATTAAAGATTTATTTTTATCTATTTGTATTAAAATACTATTCCCACCAATAGTTTCTGTTGCGTATATACCTGGATAAAGATGAAATCTAATGTGATAGTTAACATTTGATGAGATATTCCTTTTTTTTATTAAAAAATCTGATCCTTTTAACTCACTGCTTTTTTTTGAAATACTCAAAAATCTTTTGTGGATGTACCCAAATTTTTTTTCATACGCATTATGTGATGCAGAAGCAATTAGATTTAGATCATCGTTATTAAAATTGATATCAAAAACATTAAAACTGTTTTTTATAAAAGCACCGAATGTTCTATTTATTATTTTGTTTCGTTCTAATTTAGTTACAGAAGTGTCATTTAAACATAAGGTTGACTGGGCCGAAGTTAATCTACTCACCAGCTTTGCTTTTTTTGAGATTTGTTTGCCATAACCACAATTAGTAATTATTTTTTGATTGTTAAAGAAATATTCGAAAGATAAAGGACCTAATTGATAAGCTCCTGAAAATTTTTTTTTTGGAGGTCCACCAATATCGAAAAAAACACTGCTTTTTTGATTTTTAAGAATTTGAATTTGTCCAACTAGGTTTTTATTTTTTTTGCAATTATAGTTAAGTCTCTCTATGTAATTAAGATATTTATCCATTTTTATCTCTGTAGCTCCGTTAAACAATGGCATTTGGTTAATTGGAGTTTTAATAGTAATTAAGCAGCTTAAATTTTTATCTATTATTTCTTCCAAATAATCGGGAACATACTGCTGAGCATCTTTGCTGCACTCTTTTATCAAAATTAAATATTTAGAAAATTTAATTAAATCATTCGGGTTACGATTTTTTGGAAAACCATCTTTGTCAAAGAAGTTTTCTATAATCTTTTTTAGTTCTTTAAGAGAAAAATTAAAGTTATCAAAATACTCTTTAAATACTAATCCGGAAAGTAAAATAGCTGTTAATAATTCTATCTTTTTAGAATCGCTATTCTCAAATTTAAAATTTTTCTTAAGGTGATTAATCTGAATTACAATCGATTGAAAAAAAATTTCTTTGAAATTTTTATTGGTACTATTTAAAATGATTTCAGCATTTAATATCCATGAAATAATTCTTTTGCTTGTAATAGAACTATTCCATACTGTTTTCTTATAAGAGCTATTTTTATAAATCCATTGTGTAATGATTTTTTGTATAATAGCTGCATCATTTTTTCTGCTTATGAGATTGAGCCAAAGAAAGTTATGAAGACTCTCTTCTTCTCTTATTGAGTTTTGTTTAATCCACAAAGTATAAGGATCAATATCAGATAGGTTAAAAGAAAAGTTTTCACTATTAGTGATAGAAGAAAGTAAAAATGTATTTGGGTAAAAATAAAATTGCCTTGGTGTTAAAGAAACTAAAGACCTTTTATAAAAATTAGTTTTAAAGTAAATTTTTTTAAGAAATTTTAATGAAGAGATTTTTATAGCTAAAAAGTAATAATAAACACTTTTTAAATTTAGCATTTTAATTTGTACGAAGTAATTCTATATTCTTCTTTAAGTCACCATTATTTTCTTTAAAAATCGTAGATCCTGATACAAGAATGTTTACTCCAGCTTCTTTAACGGTTTTACTATTATCAAAGTTAATTCCTCCATCAATTTCAATATCCACGTTTAATTTCTTTTCCGTTATAATTTTTTTTATTTTTTTTACTTTATCCAAAACTTCTGGCATAAACTTCTGACCACCAAAACCAGGTTCAACACTCATTATTAAAATAAGGTCAATTTTTTCTAAGTGATCTTCAACCAGATCTATTTTTGAATTTGGTTTTAATGATATCCCTACTTTTTTATTTTCTTTTTTTATTAGGCTTATTGTATTGTCAACATCTTTTGTAGCTTCCGGATGAAAAGTAATAATATCAGCACCAGCTTTAGCAAAATCTTTTATATATTTGTCTACCGGTGAAATCATTAAATGGACATCAAATATTTTCTCAGTAAGCGGTCTAATTTTTTTAATCACTTCCGGCCCTATAGTTATGTTAGGAACAAAATGCCCGTCCATAACATCTATGTGAATATAGTCAGCACCAGCTTTTTCGAGCGATAATACCTCGTCTCCTAATTTACTAAAATTAGCAGATAGAATAGATGGTGATATTTTTATTTTGCCCATTGAGAATAAATTGAATAAAGTTCTTTAGATATATCACTTTCCAAGGGAAAAGATAACATTCCCATAACTGAGTATCCAAGTAAGTATGGCATTAAATAAAACCGGAAAAGATAAAAAAACCAAGCTACATATAGAGGCACCATTGGTCTTAAAAGAAAACCCGGTGTAATTGGATCAAAAAGTCTTAAAAGAGGGTTAGTAGATTTAACAAAGACTTTCATAAAAAAGAAGTCCGAATCCTCTCTTTGAAAAATATTCATTGCTGATCTGCCAATTAAAGTCCACATTACTATGCCGAGCATATAATCAAGAGCTAGTATCCAGAAAGACATATTAAGACAATAACATTTATTAGACAAAAAAAAAGGGGCGAATAAATCCGCCCCTTTATAAATTTTTAATTTAGTTTACTAGTGCTGTTTACCAAGAATAGTTCTTCCACTAGGAATCCTAGTTTCTTCAACCATTCTTTGCGTTGCAGCATCAGGTGCTTTGGTCATTAAACTCACAACAACCATAACTATTAAACACACTGGAGCTCCGATCATACCAAATCTCAAGTGATCGATACCTAACCAAGGCGCATTACCCATAAATTTAGGATAAACCCAGACTAAGTACATAGTTCCAGATGCTAGTCCTGCAAGTATACCTGCAATAGCCCCTTCTCTTGTAGCTCTCTTCCACCATACTCCAAGTACAAGTGGGAAGAATAGACCTGACATAGCAAAGTCAAACGCCCAAGCAACTGCTCCTAAGATACTAGTGATACGCATTGATGCAATATATGCACCTGCAGCACCAATCACGACTAATAGTACTCGTGCTACTATTAATCTCTTTCTAACATCTGCTTTAGGGTCAACCATTTTAAAGTAAACGTCATGTGACAGTGCGTTTGCAATCGCAAGAACTAAACCATCCGCAGTTGACATCGCTGCAGCCATACCTCCGGCAGCAACTAGTCCAGAAATTACATAAGGTAATCCTGCTACTTCTGGAGTAGCTAACACAACTACGCCTGTTCTCATGAACCATTCATTTAATTGAAGTATGCCATCACCATTAAAGTCAGCAATGAAAACTTGTTTCTGAGCTGACCATGCTTGAACCCAATCAATAGCCATAACTGCACTAATAGGTTTTCCAATAATACCAGTTGGTAAATTAGGATCCATTAATGAAATTTTAGATAATGTTGCAAGCATTGGCGCTGATGAGTAAAGCAAGAAGATAAAGAATAGCGACCATGCTACTGATTTTCTAGCTTGTTTTACTGATGGAGTTGTAAAGTATCTCATAAGAATATGAGGTAACGATGCAGTTCCTATCATCATACACATTGCTAACGAGATATATTTCCATACAGCCATTCCACCT